>CAZTJP010000026.1:0-14602 GCA_964613895.1 uncultured Thiotrichales bacterium
TCGTGTCTTTTCGGGTCGGATGGCCCGAAAATATCGGCTAGCCCGGATTTCTCACCGGGTCGCGTAGCGAGGCCGCTCAAGGTGGTGTGATGACTGGCGTTCGCGACCGAGGGCCGCGCAGGCGTAGTCGACACTACGTCGAGCAGCCCGACTGAGTGAACGCCAGCCAGCACGACGCATTGAGCGGCCGCAGTCGTGAGCCGGTGAGAAATCCGGGCTAGTCCGATCAGCCATCGCTGCTTTCAGGCGGAGGGATTCTAACAAAACTTCAGCAGAAGTCTCGTTTCCCGCAACCACGGGGCACTGGCGCCCCCGTCACACGCTGTGCGAAAGCAAAGCAGAAACAAGACTCAAGCCACTGTAAACCGGCGTAAAAGTCATGCAAAACCTGGCCGTTCTTGCTGACAAGGCTCAAGAGAGGCGAATGTAGAAACCGCCCTTTTCAGCCGCCACCAGGCCGTTCAACTCCATGATCAGCAAGGTCGAGGAAACCGCTTCGGGACTCATCTGGCTGTGTTCGATGATGGCCTCGATCGGCGTAGGTTCGTAACCAATCGCCGCCAGCAGTGCGCGCTGATCATCATCGGGTTCGGTGGTCTCCGGCTCGGATTCAGCCGCTGCCGATGGTGGGGCTGATGCCTCGTCGGCTGACAGCAACGGGCCGATTTCCTCGAGGATATCATCCGCCGTCTCCACCAGCTTGGCGCCCTGGCGGATCAGCTGGTGACAGCCGCGCGCCAGCGGATTGTGGATCGAGCCCGGAATGGCGAACAGTTCGCGGCCCTGTTCCAGCGCATAACGGGCCGAGATCAGCGAACCGCTTTTCAGCGCCGCCTCCACCACCAGCGTGCCCAGGCTCAGACCACTGATGATGCGGTTGCGGCGGGGAAAGTGGCCTGGCATTGGCGGCGTACCGATCGGAAACTCCGAAACAATCGCGCCCTGTTCGACGATACGCCGGGCCAATGATTGATGCTGCGCCGGATAGACCCGATCCAACCCGGTGGCAGCCACCGCGATCGTCAAGCCCTCGACCTCCAGCGCGGCTTCATGCGCCGCACCATCGACACCGACCGCCAGACCGCTGGTGATACCCAGCCCCTTACGGGCCAGATGCGCGGCAAACGCCCGCGTATTCTGAACGCCGCCACGGCTGGGGTTGCGGCTGCCGACCATCGCCAGCTGGGGATGTTCGAGCACGGCTGGATCGCCATGCACGAACAGCACCGGCGGCGGTGAAGAGATCTCGCGCAACCGGGCCGGGTAGGTCGGGTCGGACAGCAGCAGGATGTGGTGATCGTCGCCCGCCAGCCAGGCGAGATCAGCTGAAATATCCGGGTCACGATTGGACGGAACGACGCGAATGCCTGCTTCCCGCCAAGCGGAATCGGAGGCTGCCAGAGCTGCGGATGGAGTTTCGAACGCCGCCAGCAGTTTCTCGATACTGCGGCCGCCGATGCCTTCGAGACGAATCAGCCGCAGCCAGTGCTCGAGCGCCATTGCAAACGGTTTAAGGGCGCCGGATCAAGTCACCGATGCGTACCGGCCGGTGAGATTTCATGATCAGCGCATAGCTGATCTTGTCGAAAGTGCGGAACACCATCGCCAAGCCGGTGGTTTCGGTGGGCAGCTTCACTTCAGCGCTCTGATCCTTGCCGTGATAGGGATCATGAACGACCACACCTTGTTGCTCGATCACGAACACATGGCCAGGTTCGACCCCATCGCGCTTGCCGACGTTGAGCGCCACGGGCTGGTACTGGGCGGCCTGATCGATGACATCGAACAGCCCGATGACCCGTCCCTCGATAGGCTGGCTGGGCGCATGTGGCCAGAAATGCATGCCGGTGGCACCGACATCCAGCGGCAGCAACCGGTCGCCGCGCAGCACCTCCCTAACCGTTTTGCGCAGCGTGACCGTGGTCGGCTGGCCGGAAGCCTCGACCGTGGCATCACCTGCATAAATGGCCTGATAACCGAGCTTTTCGTGGCTGACCGGATCAAGCAATACCTCGCCGGGGCGGAACACGCTATAGCGTTTGCCCACTGCGTTGTCATGCAGATTGCGCACATAGACACGGTCGCCAGAGGCATAAACGAGCCGGTGTTCGCTGGAACCGAGGATATGGGGCGCCGCCTTGAGTTGTTCTTCGGCAATGATCTGGGGCCGAATCAGAAACGGCCGCAGCGCACTGATCGGAATACCACTGTTGTCGCCATCCAGCGTGGTGGTACGAACCCGAGGTTCGAGGCGCGCCGAGCCAGATGGGGTTCGGTTGATGCCCAGCCGTGGTTGGCCATTGACGTAGTAGAGACTGATGACATCGCCCGGATAGATCAGATGTGGATTACGAATATTTGGATTGGCGTGCCACAACTCGGGCCAGTACCAGGGATCCGACAGAAACCGCGCCGAGATATCCCATAGCGTATCGCCTTTCTTGACGATGTATTCTCCCGGCGCATCGGGCCGCAGATGAGCGCCGCCCGGTAACGGCTGCGAAACAGCTTGTGGCTCGACCGGCGCGACCGGTGTATGCGGCGCTTCTGGCGAGCGGGTCAACGGTGGATCGGCGATCACGGGCACCGTCCCGGTGGCTGGCCCGTGTGCCTGGCTGGCGCAACCGCCCATCAGCAACAGCCCCATTGCGATGGCGATCCCGGCCACGCGTCCTAGAAAGTCCTTTTCCGTATTCAAGTTCGATTCTCCCTGGCTCGTCAGGTGGTTGCTCAATCTCTCGCCTATCCGGTTGCGAATTTTGCTAGACTACACATAATCGTAGCAAAAAGTCTTGTATTACTTCACGAGAAATCAGTCACCTGTCATGGCGATCCTGGATATTTTACGTTTTCCCGACCCCCGATTGAGAACCGTTGCCAAGCCCGTCGACGCAGTGGACGACGAAGTGCGCCAATTGGTGGATGACATGCTCGAAACGATGTACGCCGCACCGGGCATCGGGCTGGCCGCCACCCAGGTCAACGTCCATCGCCGGGTGGTCGTCATCGACGTGTCCGAATCCAAGGATCAGCCGGTTTGCCTGATCAACCCTGAAATCGTCGCTGCCGAGGGCGAAGAGGAAATGGACGAAGGCTGTTTGTCCGTGCCCGGGCAGTACGAGACCGTGCGGCGGGCCGAATTCGTCCGGGTGCGGTATCTCGACCGCGACGGTCAGGAGCAGGAACTGGAAACCGACGGCTTGCTGGCGGTTTGCATCCAGCATGAGCTGGATCACCTCGAAGGCAAGCTGTTCGTCGATTATCTCTCGCCGCTGAAACGCAACCGCATTCGCAAGAAACTCGAAAAAGAAGCCCGCCAGGCCGGGCCGGCCACCCGGGTTGGACAGGGCGTCGCGGTCTGATCGTTCATTTCAAAGCCAGGAATCCTCACCCATGAGAATCGTCTATGCGGGCACCCCCGACTTTGCGGTTCCCGCGCTCCAGGCGCTGATCGACGGTTCTCACGAAGTCGTCGCCGTTTACACCCAACCCGATCGGCCCGCCGGACGGGGCAAGAAACCGCGCCCCAGTCCGGTCAAGCAAACCGCGCTCGCGGCTGGCCTGCCGGTACTGCAACCACAGACATTGCGCGATGCCGAAGCCCAGGCCGCGCTGGCGGCGTTACGGCCCGACCTGATGGTGGTCGCCGCCTATGGGCTGATTCTGCCGCCCGAAGTGCTGGCAACGCCACCGCACGGCTGCATCAATATCCACGCCTCGCTGCTGCCCCGCTGGCGTGGCGCGGCGCCGATCCAGCGTGCCATTCTGGCGGGCGACGCCACCACGGGCGTCACGCTGATGCAAATGGCCGAAGGGCTCGACACCGGCGACATGCTGCATCGTCTCGAAACCCCGATCGGAGCGCGGGAAACCGCCAGCGCATTGCACGACCGGCTGGCGCAGATGGGGGCGCAAGGGCTGCTGACGGTCATCGCTCGGATCGAATCGGGCCAGCTCCAGGCCGAGCCGCAGGACGACAGTCTCGCGACCTATGCCCACAAGCTGGACAAGGCCGAAGCAGTCATCGACTGGCGTCAGCCGGCGGCACAGATCGACCGCCAGATTCGCGCCTTCAATGCCTGGCCCGTCGCCCAGACCGACTCGCCGCTCGGCGTCCTGCGCATCTGGGAAGCGCTGCCGGACGATGAGCAAGCCGCCTCGGCTTCGCCTGGCGCGGTGCTGGCAGAAGACCGTCAGCGCGGCATTCGGGTACAAACCGGCGAAGGCGCGCTGTGGCTGACCCGGCTCCAACTGCCTGGCCGCAAGCCGGTGGCGGTTGGTGATTTTCTCAACAGCCGTTCGCTGGCGGGCGCGGTGCTCGGTCGGCCGGGCGGCGGCTGAGCGTGAAGGCGCGGCTGGCGGCGGCCCGGACGGTGGCGGCGGTGACGGCCGGTGAGTCGCTCGATCGCGCCTTGCCGAGCGCGCTGGCCGATTTGCCGCAGGAAGCACAGGCCACCGCTCAGGCGCTGGCTTATGGCGTGCTGCGCGAGTTCGAGCGCATCGAAGCGATTTTGCAGCAGTTGTTGCGCAAGCCGCTGAAACGCAAGGATGCCATCGTGGCCAACCTGCTGCGGGTGGCGCTGTTCGAGCTGCTCGATGCGGTATCGCCCGATTATGCGGTGGTCGACAGCGCCGTGCGCCTGGCCCGCCAGCAGCGGCGCTGGAGCGCGGGATTGGTCAATGGCTGTCTGCGGACCTTTCTGCGCCAGCGCGAGGCCTTGATCGAAACGGCCGAGCGGCAACCGTCGGCGCGCCATCGCTTGCCGGACTGGTTGCTGGAAACCTTCCGCCGCGACTGGCCGGATGACTGGCCAGCGATCGCCGCGGCCAGCGCCCGGCCGGGGCCGATGACGTTGCGGCTCGACCGCACGCGCGCCGAAGTGGCCGATTATCTCGCCCGCTGCCAGGCGCAAGGCATCGCCGCCAGATCCCATGCGCAGGCAAAAACTGCTATTGTGCTGACGACGCCGGTGGCGGTGGACCGCCTGCCGGGATTCCAGCAGGGACTGGTGTCGGTACAGGATGCGGCTGCACAATGGGCGGCGCCATTGCTCGACCCGCAGCCGGGTCAGCGTGTACTGGATGCCTGTGCCGCCCCGGGCGGCAAGACCTTGCACCTGTGGGAAGCCGGCGACAAACGGATCGAATTGACCGCGCTGGAGATCAGCGCCGCCAGGATCGCGCCGTTGCGGGAGAACCTGCGCCGCGCCAGCGTCGATTGCGAGGTTCGCCAGGCCGATGCGGCGGATCTCGATGCCTGGTGGGATGGCCGGCCGTTCGAGCGGATCCTGCTGGATGCGCCGTGCACCGGAACCGGGGTGATCCGCCGTCATCCCGATATCAAGCTGCACCGCCAGCCCGATGATGTGGCGCAAACGGTGCGGCGACAGCGCGCCCTGCTGGACAGCCTGTGGCGAACGCTGGCGCCCGGCGGCCGGTTGTTATATGTCACCTGTTCGGTGCTCAAGCAGGAGAATGAGCACCAGATCAGGGATTTTCTGGCGCGAACGACGGATGCGTCGTTGTGCGATTTCGAGTGTCCCCGCCACCAAGGGGGTGTTGCGGATCGGCCCATGGGGTGTCAGATCCTGCCGGGGGACGAGGATATGGATGGGTTCTATTTCGCCTTGTTGCGAAAACAATGACAATGCACAGCTCAGGCCGTTTTTGTCTCCACATCGTGCTCGGCGCGTTGCTGCTGCTGGCGTCCGCGCCTGCCTGGAGCGGCCTGTTCAAGGTTCAGCAGGCGAGCAGTGAACTGCGTGACGGCATCTACCACGTCCAGGCCCGTTTCGATCTGCGGCTGTCGAAAGCCATGCGCAGCGCGCTGGAGAATGGCGTCACGCTGGTCTTTGCCATCGAAGTCGAAATCGAACATCCGCGCCGTTTCTGGCTCAACGAAGGTGTCGCCCATCTCGAACAGCGCTATGCACTCAGCTACCATCCGCTGACGGAACAGTATCTGGTGACCGATCTCAACACCGAAATCCAGAAAAACTTCCACAGCCTCGGCGCCGCGCTCGAATACCTGAACCGTGACAGCGCGTTGCCGACCATCGATGCCGATCTGCTCAAACCCGGCGTTCGCTACATCGGCTACATCCGCATTTCGCTGGTGCGCAGCGCCTTGCCGCTGGCGCTGAAGGTCAAGGCCTATTCACAAAAGGCCTGGCGCGCCGCCAGTGACTGGAAGCGATGGCGGATCCAGTGAGCCGCATTCGTCGGGGAGGTTGAAGCGTGGTCAGCAACCGCATCAAGCATCCCTGGCTCTCCGGCCTGGCGCTGTTCGGGCTGTTCCTGCTGATCGTCTACCTGTTGTATCTGATGGGCTATGCGGCGCAGAAGTCGGAGCGTTTTGGCGACTTCTACGCCTGGCTGCTGCTGGGCAATATCGGCCTGATGGCAGTGCTGGCCATCGCCATTATCTACCGTTTCGCCGGCATCTTTCGCGATCTGGTGACCCGTGCCGAAGGAGCGCGGCTGACCTGGCGTCTGGTGCTGATGTTCGTGTTCGCCTCGCTGATCCCGGTGTTGCTGGTCTGGGGTTTCTCGGTCCGGTTCCTGACCAGCAGCATCGACCGCTGGTTCGATGTGGATGTCGAACAGGCGCTCAGCGACGCCTTGACGCTGAGCCAGCGCTCGCTGGACATGCGCCTGGATCTGGCTCGCCAGAAGGTCGAGCAAGCGGCGCGCGAACTTTCCGGGCAGACAGATCCGGCCGCCGGCCTGGCGCTCAACGAACTGCGCCAGCGCATCGGCGCCAGCGAACTCAACCTGCTCGGCCCGGCGAATCGCATCATTGCCACCAGCAGCGTCGAAAACACCTTGAACGTGCCCCAGTTCCCCACCGAGCACATGCTGGTGCAACTGAGCAACGGCAACAGCTATGTCGGCCTCGAACCGGCGGCCAATGGCAAGTTGAACATCCGGGTGGTCTCGCCCGTGCCGGCGATGGCGCCGAATGCGGAAGCGCGGCTGTTGTCGGCCGTGTTCGCAGTGCCCGAACGGCTCGGGGCGCTGGCGGAAAATGTGCAGAACGCCTATGCGGAATACAAATCGCATGAATTTCTGCGGCGGCCGCTCAAGCAGAGCATCCGGCTGACTCTCTCGCTGGTGCTGTTGCTGAGTACGCTGTTCGCATTGTGGGCGGCGCTGTACATGGCCGGCCGCCTGTTGGAGCCGATCTACGAACTGGCGACCGCCACCCGGGCAGTGGCCAAGGGCGATTATCAAAGCCGGCTGCCGGTGGTGCGCCGGGACGAACTGGGTTTTCTGGTGCAGTCGTTCAACGCCATGACCGAACGTATCCGCCAGGCGCGCGATGCGGCCGCGCTGAGCCAGGAACTGCTCGAAGGCCAGCGCAGCTATCTGCAGGCGGTGCTGGGCCATCTCTCCACCGGCGTGCTGACGCTCGACAACCAGTTACGCATCCATACCGCCAACGAGGCGGCCGATCACCTGCTCGAAACCCGTGAACCGCTGGAGTCGCAGACGGGCCAGCCGATCGACGAGGTGGCAAAGCACAATCCGGTGTTCAGCGCTTTTTATGAGCAGTTGTCGCCAGAGCTGTCGAAGCGCGGCGAGGAATGGAGCCGTGAAGTCACGCTGTTTGGTGATTATGGCCGCAAGGTGCTGATCTGCCACGGCGTACCGCTGCCGGGCAGTGGCGACGAGGTGGTTGGCCAGGTGATCGTGATCGATGATGTCACCAGCCTGATCAAGGCCCAGCGCGATGCTGCCTGGTCGGAGGTGGCCCGGCGGCTGGCGCATGAGATCAAGAACCCGCTGACGCCGATTCAGTTGTCGGCCGAGCGGCTGGCGCACAAGCTCAAGGACAAGCTGCCGCCGGAGCAGCAGCAGGTGCTGGAGCGTTCGACCCGAACCATCGTCAAGCAGGTCGATGCGATGCAGGGCATGGTCAACACCTTTCGCGATTACGCCAGCACGCCCCGCGCCCAGTATGCCGAAATGGATCTCAACCAGTTGATTCACGAGGTGGCCGAGTTGTACGCCGGCTATCGTGACGATATCGAGATTCGCACCCGGCTCGACCCGGATTTGCCGCGGCTGGTCGCCGATGCGTCCCGGCTGCGGCAGGTGTTGCACAATCTGATCGGCAATGCGCTGGACGCAATCGGCGAGCAGCCGGGCACGGTGACGGTCAGCACCGCCTACATGGAATCGGATCAGGGCCACTATGTCGAATTGCGCATCCGCGATACCGGCGAGGGCATTCCCGATTCGATTCGCGATCAATTGTTCGAGCCCTATGTGACCAGCAAGCCCAAGGGCACCGGGCTGGGGTTGGCCATCGTGCTCAAGATCGTCGAAGAGCATGGCGGCATGGTCAGCGCCACCAATCCGCCCGAAGGGGGCGCGGAGATCGTCATCCGCCTGCCGGAGAAATCCACGCATCATGGACAGTGAGATGCAGGCGCGTCTCAGGTAGAATCACAGTCAGTTAGCCACGAGTAGACACATGAGCGCACAACATATCTTGGTGGTCGATGACGAGCCCGGCATCTGCAGCTCGGTCAAGGATATTCTCGAAGACGAAGGCTTCGAGGTCAGCGTGGCGGAAAGCGCGGCCGAGGCGCGCAAGCTCAAGGAAAGCAAAACCCCCGATCTGGTGTTTCTCGATATCTGGATGCCGGGCGAGGATGGCGTCAGCCTGCTCAAGGAGTGGAAGGAGTCGCCAGGCGCGGATTTTCCGGTGGTGATGATGTCCGGCCATGGCACTGTCGAAACTGCGGTGGAAGCGACCCGGCTCGGCGCTTTCGATTTCATCGAGAAACCCTTGTCGCTGGCCAAGTTGCTGCGGGTCACCAATCAGGCGCTGGAAGCGGTGCGCAGCCAGACGCCCGCCGCCAATGCGCCGGCCAGTCCGGTGGCGCCCGTGCAGTTGCTCGAACCCGTTGGTGACAGCGAATACACGCGCCAGTTGAAAGAGGAGTATCAGCGCGCCGCCGAACATGATGCGCCGGTATTGCTGCTGGGCGCGCCGGGCGTGGGAAAATCCTATGGCGCGCGTTATATCCATGCGTTGAGCAGCCGCGCCGAGCAGCCGTTCGTGGAAATTGCCTGCGCCACGCTCAGCGAACAGGAAAACAATGCAGACGCTTCCGCCGGTACCTTGGCGGCACTGATCGAACAGGCCGCTGGTGGCACGGTATTCTTCAATGAAATCGCCGATCTCGACGATGCAGCGCAAAAGGCATTGCTTGGCTTGCTGGAACAGAAGGAACGGGTGGTGACCGGCAGCGGCGCGCGTTCTCCCCAGGCGGCCAGGGTCATGGCCTCGTCGCAGTATGACTTGAACGAGCGCATCGCCGACGGATTGTTCCGCCGTGACCTGTATTACCATCTCAATGTTCTGCCCATCTTCATCAAGCCTTTGAGCGAGCATTCCGAAGATGTGCCCGATGCGCTCAAGTATTACGTCGATTATTTCGTTACCCGCGAAAATCTGCCCTATCGGCATTTCACCGTGGCGGCACAGAATTATCTGCGTTACTACAGCTGGCCGGGCAATTTTCGACAACTGCGCAATATGGTGCAGCGGTTGCTGATTCTGGGTGATCATGCCGAGATCTCGCAGGCGGAAGTCGAAGAAGCGCTGGTACGGGATCGTCTCGCCCAGGCGGAACTGACTGCCGGCCTGCCGCGGGAAGTGATGGAGCTGCCCTTGCGCGAGGCGCGAGAAGTGTTCGAGCGGGAATATCTGATGCGCCAACTGGAGTTTTGCAAAGGCAATGTCAGCCGTCTGGCGGAACGGGTCGGCATGGAGCGAACGCATCTGTATCGCAAAATGCGAGCGCTGGGCATCTCACCGAAGAAAAACCGATAGCCATCCATGAAAATCATCATTCTCGGCGCGGGGCAGGTTGGGCAATCACTGGCGCGTCATCTTTCCAGTGAAGCCAATGACATCACCGTGGTCGATACCTCGCCTCAGGTGTTGCGGGATCTGCAGGACCGGCTCGACCTGAGAGCCATCGTCGGCGAGGCATCGCATCCGGATATCCTCGAGCAGGCTGGCGGCGCCGATGCGGAAATGATCATCGCGGTCACCAACAGCGATGAGACCAATATGGTCGCCTGTCAGGTAGCCTTCACGCTGTTCCACACGCCGCGCAAGATCGCCCGGGTGCGCGAAAGCTCCTATCTCGATCACAGCAATCTGTTTTCTCCGGAAGCCATTTCGGTGGATGTGCTGATCAGCCCCGAACAACTGGTCACCGAACATATCTATCGGCTGATCCGTCATCCGGGCGCCTTGCAGGTGCTGGATTTTGCCGGCGGCAAGTTGCAAATGGTCGCCACCACCGCGCAGGAAGGCGGCGCCCTGGTCGGTCAGCCGCTGCGCATGCTGGTCTCCCACATGCCGGGCATCAAGACGCGCGTGGCCGCCATTTTCCGTCGGGGTGAATCGGTTTCGCCGACCGGAAAAACCGTCATCCAGCCGGGGGACGAAGTGTTTTTCGTCGCCGCGCCGAAAAATGTCCGCGCGGTGACCAGCGAATTGCGCAAGCTCGACAAGCCGTACAAACGCATCATGATCGCCGGCGGCGGCAATATCGGCATGCGTTTTGCCGAAGTGCTGGGCGATCGCTACCAGGTCAAGATCATCGAGCGCGATCCGTCGCGTTGCCGCTATCTGGCCGAACGGCTCGATCACCCCATTATTCTCAATGGCGATGCGGTCGATGAAGAACTGCTCAATGAGGAAAACATTCAGGGCGTGGATGTGTTCGTGGCGCTCACCAGCGATGACGAGGCGAATATTCTCTCGGCCATGCTGGCCAAAAAGATGGGCGCGCGCAAGGTCATGTCACTGGTCAACCGCCCGGCCTATTCCCAGTTGATCGAAAGCGGCATCGTCGATGTCGCGGTGTCGCCCCAGCAAGTGACTCTGAGCGGTCTGTTGCGCCATGTGCGGCGCGGCGACGTGGTGGCGGTGCACTCGTTGCGTCGCGGCGCGGCCGAGGCCATCGAGGCGATTGCGCATGGCGACGAGTCCAGCTCCAAGGTCGTTGGCCGGCGCATCGGCGAGCTGCCGTTGCCGGAAAACACCCAAATCGCCGCGCTGGTGCGTGGTGACGAAGTGATCGTCGCCAGCCATGACACCCGCATCCAGGCGGAGGATCACGTCATTCTGTTCGTTGGAGACAAAAGCCGGATCTCGGAAGTGGAACAGCTCTTCCAGGTCGGCATGTCATTTTTCTAGCCCATGATGAACCTGGTTGTCATTCAGCGGGTGCTCGGCCTGCTGCTGATGGTGTTCAGCCTCACGATGTTGCCGCCCGCGGTTGTCGGCTATTACTACCAGGATGGTGACATTGCACCGTTTCTGGAAGGGTTTGCGCTGTTGCTTGGTTGCGGCTTGCTGCTGTGGGCGCCGGTGCGGCGGGTGCGGCATGAGCTGAAGTTGCGCGACGGATTCATCATCGTGGTGCTGTTCTGGCTGGGTTTGGGGCTGGCGGGCAGTCTGCCGTTGATTCTGTCTTCCTCGCCAGTGATCTCGGTCACCGATGCGGTCTTCGAGTCGATTTCCGGACTGACCACCACCGGCGCCACGGTGCTGACCGGCCTCGATGAGCTGCCGCATGCCATTCTCATCTATCGCCAGCAATTGCAGTGGCTCGGCGGCATGGGCATCATCGTGCTGGCCGTGGCGGTGTTGCCGATGTTGGGCGTGGGTGGCATGCAACTGTTTCGCGCCGAGACGCCTGGGCCGGTCAAGGATGCGAAATTGACGCCGCGCATCACCGAGACCGCCAAGGCGCTCTGGTATATCTATCTCGTGCTGACGGCGCTTTGCGCATTGTCCTACTGGCTGGCGGGCATGCAGCCGTTCGATGCCATTTCCCATGCGTTTGCTACCGTTTCCATTGGCGGGTTCTCCACCCATGACGCCAGCATCGGCTATTTCGACAATCCGGCCATCGAACTGGTTGCCGTGGTGTTCATGCTGATATCCGGCATGAATTTCGCGCTGCATTTCTATTTCTGGAAAAAACGCAGCCTGCGGCCTTATTGGCAGGATTCCGAATGGCGTACCTATCTGGCGCTGATCGTGGCCGCGAGCGCCTTCGTGGTCGCCCTGATCGACAGTGATCATGTCACCCGGGAGGTCTCCGGCGCGTTGAGGCTGGGGATTTTTCAGACCGTTTCCATCGCCACCACCAGCGGATTTGCCGTCACGGACTATCGGCACTGGCCACCGTTCATTCCAGTGCTGCTACTGTTCATGAGTTTCGTTGGCGGCTGCGCCGGTTCGACCGGTGGCGGAATCAAGGTTGTCCGCATGTTGCTGCTGTTCAAACAGGGGTTTCGCGAGACTTTTCGCTTGATCCATCCCAATGCGATGATGCTGGTCAAGCTGCGCGGCCAGCCCATGAGCGAAGGCGTGATCGAAGCGGTGTGGGGCTTTTTCTCCGCCTATGTCTTCATTTTCGTGGTGCTGATGTTGCTGATGCTGTTCACCGGCATGGATCAGGTGACCGCTTTTTCGGCTGTGGCCGCCAGCCTCAACAACCTCGGGCCGGGACTGGGCGATGTGGCCGACAACTACGCATCGATCAGCGATATACAGAAATGGATTCTGTGCCTGGCCATGCTGTTTGGCCGCTTGGAGATCTTCACCCTGCTGGTCGTGCTGACGCCTTCATTCTGGCGGCGCTGATGTTGTCTCAGGTGACCTATCTCACACCGCGCTACTGGGCCACCTGGCTCGGGCTGGCTTTTTTCTGGCTGATCCACTGGCTGCCGACCCGCTTGCGTCACGTATTGGGTCGCGCCCTCGGGCGTCTTGCCTGGCGCTTCAACCGGAAGCGGCGTGAGGTGGTGCTGACCAACCTCGGCCAGTGTTTCCCCAACTGGCCGCAAGCGCAGCGCGCGGCGCTGGGGCAGCGTCATTTCGAACGCATGGGGGAAAGCATTCTCGATGCTTCGGTGCTGTGGTTCGGTTCCCGCCGGCGGGTCGAAGCGATGGTCGATCTGCAAGGCTGGGAACATTTCGAAGCGGCCCAGCAGCAAGGCAAGGCCGTGATCTTTCATACCGCGCACTGGACCGGGCTGGAGTTTTGCGCCGCAGCAGTGAGCCTGAAGAAAACCGGCGCGGGCGTCTTCAATCCGCTCAAGAATCCCCTGGTCAATCAGCGGGTGTATCGCGCCCGAACCCGTTTCGGCAGCCGCCTGATCGCCCGTCAGGAAGGTTTCCGGCCAATGATCCGCGCCCTGAAAGGCGGAGAGTTTCTCTATCTGATCTCCGATGAGGACCACGGCGAGCAGCAATCGGTATTCACCACATTCTTCGCCGCCACCAAGGCCACGCTGGTCATGCCGGTGCGCCTGGCCCGGCTGGCCAATGCGGTACTGCTGCCGATGAGCGTGGTCTATGATGAAGCCACGCACCGATACCGAACCCTGATATTGCCGCCGCTGGAAGGCTTTTCCGGCAACGATGACGAGCCGGATGCACGTATCCTGAGCGCCTGCCTCGAGCAGCAGATCGAACAGGCGCCGGCGCAATATATGTGGACATTGAAACTGTTCCGGACCCAGCCGGAGGGAGAGAATATCTATGCCCGGTGACATCGAACGCCTGAGCGAAAGGCTCAGGGAATTCGCAATCGCACGCGACTGGGAGCAATTCCAGTCGCCAAAAAATCTCAGCATGGCGTTGATCGTCGAAGCCGCCGAACTGGTCGAGCATTTTCAATGGCTCACCGAAGCACAAAGCCTCGACTTGCGCAACCAGCCCGGCTCCGAAAAACATCAGGCCATCGCACTGGAAATGGCCGACATACTCGCCTACCTGCTACGCATCGCCGACCGGCTCAATGTGAACCTGGTCACCGCGCTGGAAGAAAAGATCGCCATCAACGAACAGCGTTACCCCGCCGATAAAGTGCGCGGCAGCGCGAGGAAATACAACGAGTATTGAGTTTTTTCGGTGCGTGGTTTGAGAGGGGCTTCCCCCTCACCCCCGACCCCTCTCCCGGGGGGGAGAGGGGAGGTTGTTTCAGGCCGTGGACCAAAGCCCCTCTCCCCCCGGGAGAGGGGTTGGGGTGAGGGAGCAAAACCCAACCAAGCCACACTGTGACCTGTTCCGACAATGACATGACCCCACCCAAATCTCCTCTTTCCAGCGATATGCTGGCCTTTGCCAGAAAGCTCAGAATGACCCAGACTGATGCTGAACAACTGTTTTGGCAACTGCTTCGAGGCAGGCGTTTCATGGGCCTCAAATTTCGCCGTCAACATCCATTGCCGCCCTATGTTCTGGATTTTTATTGTCACGCGCTGCGGCTTTGTATCGAGATCGATGGCGGGCAGCACAATGAAGCCGGGCAGCGTGAGTACGATGAAAGGCGTACTGGCTTTCTCACTCAGCAAGGCATCGAGGTAGTTCGCTATTGGGCAAATGAGGTGCTGCGGAATCCTGAAGTGGTGCTGGAGGATTTGTATCGCCGGGTGAATGGTCGCAGGGGTGGTTGATTTGGCTGAGTGCATCCGGTGTTTTCCCTCACCCCCGGCCCCTCTCCCGGGGGGAGAGGGGAGGAGGGGCTGATATTGAAGGTGGAGATCGCTTCTCTCA
>CAZTJP010000027.1:0-14266 GCA_964613895.1 uncultured Thiotrichales bacterium
AGCGCATTCGAAACACCGCAAACTCGTTGCTGGGGCAACTGGAGCATTCCTACGAAACCCGCAAGGGTTACTGGAAAGGCGGCACCGTCAGTGTCTTCGGGTATGGTGCGGGCATCATTCCCCGCTTCTCGGAAGTCGACAAGGCTTTTTCCGCCTCGAAAGAGTTCCACACCTTGCGTGTTCAGCCCCCACCGGGCAACCACTACTCTACCGATATGTTGCGCCAACTGGCGGACAGCTGGGAAAAGTACGCATCGGGTTTGATTACTTTCCACGGTCAGACCGGTAACATCATGTTCATCGGTGCCGACACCGAAGCCACTCAGAAATTCTTCGACGAGATCAATGACTACGGGTGGGATCTTGGTGGTGCGGGTCCTGACGTCAGAACGGGTATGTCCTGTGTCGGTTCTGCGCGTTGCGAGCAATCCTGTATCGATGAGCAGCGTGTTCACCGGACATTGCAGAACAACTTTACCGATGATGTGCATCGCCCGGCGCTGCCATACAAGTTCAAGTTCAAGATCTCGGGTTGCCCGAATGATTGTCAGAACTCAATCGAACGTTCGGACTTTTCCGTGATTGGTACTTGGCGTGATGACATGAAGGTCGATCAGGAGCAGTTCAAGCAATACCTGCAGACCAAAGGTCGTCAGTATCTGATCGACAATGTCATTACTCGCTGCCCGACCAATGCACTGTCCATCAGTGATGATGACACGCTGCAGGTTGATAACCGCAACTGTGTACGTTGCATGCACTGCCTGAATGTCATGCCCAAGGCTCTGTCTCCAGGGGATGATCGTGGTGTGACCATCAGTATTGGCGGCAAGCGCACGCTGAAGATTGGTGACCTGATGGGTAGCGTCATCATTCCGTTCAAGAAGCTCGAAACCGAGGAAGATTGGGAAAGCCTGGTCGAACTCGCGGAAGAGGTGATCGACTTCTGGGCGGAGAACGGTCTTGAGCACGAACGCTGCGGTGAAATGATCGAGCGGATCGGTCTTGCCAACTTCCTGGAAGGCATTGGCGTCGATGTCGATCCGAACATGCTCAATCATCCGCGCCAAAGCTCCTATGTGCGTATGGACGATTGGGATCAGGAGGCAGAGAAATGGTTCCAGCGCAAAGCTGAGGAAGCAGCCGCCTGACGCATGCTTGAATGAACGCGCCCGTATCGAATACGGGCGCGTTTTATCCCTAAGATTTAGTATCTAATTAATTTCTGAAATTTGGAGAAGGCTATGTCTGAAAACGCAGCCCCACGCCCCCCTATTGAGTCTGGTTGCCCTGATGCATTCCAGTATATGCACCCTGCGCTACGCAGAAACTATGGAAACTGGGCCTATCATGAGGATCCGCAACCCGGCGTTCTGCTGCACGTGTCCAAGTCTGGTGAGAAGGTCTGGACCGTCAAGGCAGGCACCCAGCGAATCCTGGATGTTTTCACCTTGCGTACGCTCTGTGACATAGCCGACAAGTATGCGGATGGCCATATCCGGTTCACACTGCGCTCCAATATGGAGTTCATGACCACCAAGGAAGAAAACGTTCAGCCGATGATCGATGAGCTGACGGAAAAAGGCTTTGTTGTTGGTGGTACGCGGAATTCAGTGACCACGTTGTCGCATACTCAAGGCTGGTTGCACTGTGATATTCCGGGTACGGACGCATCCGGCGTGGTCAAGTCGATGATGGATGAGCTCATCGATGAGTTTAAATCCTGGAATATGCCCAACCGGGTTCATATCACGACTTCGTGCTGCCAGATCAACTGCGGTGGACAGGGCGATATCGCCATCAACGTTCAGCATACCAAGCCGCCGAAGATCAATCACGATCTCGTGGCCAATGTATGTGAGCGGCCGTCCGTTGTTGCGCGTTGTCCGGTGGCTGCGATTCGCCCGGCCTTGGTCAATGGCAAGCCTTCGCTCGAGGTCGATGAGCGTAAATGCATTTGCTGTGGCGCCTGCTTCCCGCCGTGCCCGCCGATGCAGATCAATGATGCCGAGCATACCAAGCTGGCGATCTGGGTGGGTGGTAATCACTCCAACGCACGTGGCAAGCCAACTTTCCAAAAGCTGGTGGCCGCGGGTATTCCGAACAATCCGCCACGCTGGCCGGAAGCTGCGGCAATCGTCAAGAAGATTCTCAAGGTCTACAAGGAAGATGCGAAGGATTGGGAGCGTATCAATGAGTGGATCGAGCGTATCGGTTGGCCGCGTTTCTTCGAATTGACAGGTCTGCCGTTCACCAAGTTCCATATCGATAACTGGCGTGGTGCTCGTGCGAGCCTGAACTCTTCGGCGCACATCCGCTTCTAGCCTGAGCAGGTGCCTGATATGAAATTTACGGTACAGATAAACGAAGGCCCTTATCAGCACCAAGCCTCCGATTCCGCCTTGCAATTCACCAAGGCGGCATTGGAGAAAGGTCATGAAATCTTTCGGGTGTTCTTCTACCATGATGGCGTCAATAACGGGACTCGTCTGACGGTCCCGCCACAAGATGACCGCAACTTGCAGAAAGCCTGGTCGGAGCTTGCTGAAAAGCATGGTCTTGATCTGGTCATCTGTATTGCTGCGGCCCAGCGCCGGGGCATCATGGATGAAAACGAAGCCAAGCGTCAGGGGCTCGATGCCGATAACATCGCCCCCGGGTTTCGGATCTCGGGTCTCGGTCAGTTGATCGAGGGTGGTATTCAATCCGATCGATTGATCGTGTTCGGGGATTAGCGGGGACAGACGATGTCGACAGTCAAAAAATTCATGTTCGTTAACCGTAAGGCGCCGTATGGCACGATCTATGCGCTCGAGTCTCTCGAAGTTGTTCTGATCAGTGCGGCATTCGAGCAGGATGTCAGTCTCGCCTTCGTGGATGATGGTGTCTACCAGATTGCCAAAGGGCAATCGACCGAAGAGATCGGGATGAAAAATTTCTCCCCAACATATACGGCGCTTGGTGACTATGAAGTAACCAAGATCTATGTGGAAAAAGAGTCACTGGATGAACGGGGTCTGACGATTGATGATCTGATGGATCTGAAATATGAAGACGAAGACGATGACTGGGCCGAGAAGGATTCGATCCGCGTCGTGAGTTCTGAAGAACTTGCCCAGATCATGGGTGAGCAAGAAGTGATCTTGAGTTTCTAGGAGTAGATGATGGCAATGCTTCATATCGTCAACAAATCCCCGTTCGAGCGTAATTCCCTGAAATCCTGTATCAGGCTGGCAGAGGAAGGCTCATCGGTTCTGCTGATCGAAGACGGGGTATATGCTGCCATGCAGAATACCTCGGTGGCTGACCAGGTCAGTGCTGCCACTGGACTCAAGTTTTATGTGCTGGGTCCTGATCTGAAGGCGCGGGGTATGAGTGAGGAAAAACTGATCGATGGAATCAGCGTTGTGGACTATGGCGGCTTTGTCGATCTCACTGCTGAGCACGATGTTGTTCAGTCATGGCTTTGATAGTTTAATTTGGTTGATTTAGGAGAGACTAAGATGGCAATTGAAATTAATGGCAAGACTTACGAAACAGACGAAGAAGGTTATCTCGCTAACCTGAACGACTGGGATGAAGACGTGGCTAAAGCCATGGCCGCGGCCGATGACACCGAGCTGACCGAAAATCACTGGGAAGTCATCAACTTCCTCCGCGAATACTATGATGAATATCAGATTGCTCCTGCGGTACGGGTTCTGACCAAGGCGATTGGCAAGAAGCTGGGTAAGGACAAGGGTAACAGCAAATATCTTTATGAGCTGTTTCCCTATGGCCCGGCCAAGCAAGCTTGTAAATACGCCGGCCTGCCCAAGCCGACTGGCTGCGTATAACAGGTCGATTTTTGGCTGCGGAAGCTTGTCTTCCGCAGCTAAAACCTAACAACTGATGGAGTACAGAAACCATGTCGTTTCTGACTATCTTCTTTGCCTTTTTGTTTTACATCGCCACGGCTGTTCTGGTGGGTGGATTGGCATACAAGATCTGGGTTTTCTATAAAACGCCAGCGCCATTGAAAATTCCGACCACGCCGGCGCCGATTACAGCTACCGGGGTAGCTTACCGGTTGTTTCGGGAAGTGGTTTTGTTCGAAAGCCTGTTCAAATCCAATAAATGGATCTGGATTTTTGGCTACCTGTTTCATTTTGGAATGCTGCTCGTGCTGTTGCGACACCTGCGGTATTTCACGTTACCTGTTTGGTGGTGGGTCGACCTGATCCAACCGTTTGGAAAGTATGCTGCGTTCGCGATGATCGCAGGTCTGGCTGGCCTGTTTGCGCGCAGGATTCTCGTCGACAGGGTGCGTTATATTTCGGCTCCGTCCGATTATCTGATGCTTCTGTTGTTGCTGGGTATTGCTATCACCGGTGGCATGATGTCGTTCGTCGTGCATGGTATCGATATCGTCAGCCTCAAGGCATTTTTCCTAGGGTTGATGTATTTCGACTGGCAACCGTTCCCGGGTAATGCGTTGCTGGCCATTCACTTGTTTCTGGTGGCGACGCTGATGATTATTTTTCCGGTCAGCAAACTGTTGCACGCGCCGGGTGTCTTTTTCAGCCCGACACGCAATCAGATCGACAATCCGCGTGAGAAACGCCATGTGGTCGACTGGGCGCTGAAGCTCGAATCGCAAGATAACTCCTGAGGATATAGTTGTGGCGGACTTTGATACACCCGAAATAAAAGAGGAAATCATCGTTCCTCATATCCAGCCAGGCGTGATGGAATGGGAAGGTCCATTCGTCGCAAAGCCCGAGCATCAGGCGGATCTCGGATTTCCGGAAGAACTGGTCGACGACTGGAAGGAAAAAGCGATCGCCAAAATGGGCGAGCTGGCTGGCAAGTACCGCTCGGTAAAGGTATTTTTGGATTCCTGTGTAAAATGCGGTGCTTGTACCGACAAGTGTCACTATTTCCTCGGTACGTCGGATCCGAAGAACATGCCCGTCGCACGTCAGGATCTGTTCCGCAAGGTATACCGCCGCTACTACACATTCGCGGGCAAGTACTTTCCGAAACTGGTTGGCGCCGTCGATCTGGACGAGAAAGTCCTGGATGACTGGTACAACTACTTTCATCAGTGCTCCGAATGCCGACGCTGCTCCGTGTACTGTCCCTATGGCATCGACACGGCTGAAATCACCATGGCTGCGCGCGAAGTGATGGCGAGCGTCGGCAAGGGGATGAAATACAGCAACGAAATCATCGGCAAGGTTTTCAAGATTGGAAACAACCTGGGCTTGCCGCAACCCGCACTGGCAGACACGCTGGAAGGTCTTGAGGAAGAGGTCGAGGAAGACACTGGCGTCAAGGTCAAGTATCCGCTCGATCAGAAAGGCGCCGAGATTTTGCTTGTGACGCCATCTGCCGACTTCTTCGCGGAACCCCATGTCGATGGACTGATCGGATACGGCAAGGTTTTCCATGAGGCCGGCGTTTCCTGGACACTCAGCTCGAAGGCTTCTGAAGCAGCCAACTTTGGTTTGTTCATTGGCAGTTATGAAAATATGCGTAAAGTCGCATTACGCATACGTGAAGCTGCAATCGAGTTGGGCGTCAAGCGCATCGTTTTCGGAGAATGCGGACATGCTTGGCGTGTGGCCTACAGTTTCCTGAACACGCTCGCAGGCCCGTTTGACTTTCTCGATCAGAATTATCCGATTCCACAGCATATTCTGGAATTCACGCTGGATCAGCTGGAGCGCGGTAATCTCAAGATCGACAAATCGGAAAATGACTGGATGACCGTGACTTTTCACGATTCCTGCAATATCGCCCGGGCGTCGCGAATCGGAGACTATCCGGGAAGCCAGTTCGAAACTCCGAGGAAGGTCATCAAGGCTGTCTGCAACAACTTTGTCGACATGCGTAAGGACACCATTGGCGAAGGTACCTTCTGCTGCGGTGGGGGTGGTGGTCTGTTGACCGATGACTTGATGGAAGTGCGCGTCAAAGGCGCGTTACCTCGCATGACTGCGCTGAAAGATGTTGTGGAAAACGAAGGGGTGACGCACATGGCTGCCATCTGCGCCATTTGCAAGAGCCAGTTTTCCAAGGTATTGCCGTATTACGGGTTTACGATGGACCAGATCGTCAGCGTCCACCAACTCGTCAGTAATGCCATCGTATTGACCGGGCAAGACGGGGCTGATGAAGCAGACGATGCTTCGGAAGCTGCGGCCTGACAGTTTGACTTTTAACCTTTTAACCGAATAGAACGGGGAATTTGATTATGGCTACTTCCCAAGAAGATATGAGCAAGAAGTTTACGTTCCGTCGTTTCCAGGATGGTGACAATAAATGGAAGCGCCTGAACGACAAGATCTTTAAAGAGGATAAATCACACAAATGCCCCGTTTATGTTCAACGGACGCCGCCCTGTCAGGGCAGCTGTCCCTCCGGGCATGATATTCGTGGTTGGCTCGATATCGTCCGTGGTATCGAAAAGCCGCCTGCCGACATGAGCATGCAGGAGTACGCGTTCAAGCGTGCGACCGAAGCAAATCCGTTTCCGTCGGTCATGGGTCGGGTTTGCCCGGCACCCTGCGAAGATGGTTGTAACCGCAACCAATTGGAAGAATTCGTAGGCATCAACTCGGTGGAGCAATATATTGGCGATACCGCGATTGAGAAAGGGTTCACCTACGGTCAGCCAGGACCTGATACCGGCAAGAAAATCGCCGTTATCGGTGGTGGTCCGGGCGGTTTGACCGCTGCACATCAACTGCGCCGTCTTGGTCACGCCGTCACCCTGTTCGACGATAATGCCGAGCTGGGCGGGCTGATGCGTTATGGCATTCCCAACTATCGTATTCCCCGCGACAAGCTGGATGCGGAAATCAAGCGAGTACTCGACCTCGGTGTTGAGACACGGATGAACACGCGTGTAGGTACCGATGTTTCGGTCGAAGACCTCGACAAGGAATTCGACGCAGTCATCTGGGCCGTGGGCTTGCAGAATGGACGTCCGTTGCCGGTTGATGGCTGGGCCGATGCGCCGAACTGTGTCGATGCCCTCTCCTATCTCAAGGCGTTCAATCAGGGTCGGATGAAAGTCACCGCCAAAAAAGTGGTTTGTATCGGTGGTGGTGACACCTCGATCGACGTGGTGTCCGTTGCCCGGCGTCTGGGACATAATCCGGCTGCCGGCAATCCCGAGGACGTGGTGCTCGACAAGGAGATGGTTCAGGACGAGGCCTTGACCAAGGACGCACAGCCCACGGATGCGACACTCACCTCGCTGTTCACGCGGGACAAGATGTTCGCGCAGCCACACGAAGTCGTCGATGCGGATAACGAAGGTGTCGAAATTCTCGATGGTGTGATGCCGCTGGAAGTGATCGTTGGCGAAGATGGCCGTGCTACCGGGCTCAAGGTCTGTGACTGCACCATGGACGGCATGAAGCCGGTACCGGTAGAAGGTACCGAGCGTGTTCTGGAAGCGGATTTGATCGTTTCCGCCATCGGTCAGTATTCCGATCTTGAAGGCTTTGAAGATCTCGCGGGTGAAAATGGTCTGTTCGAGGTCGACCGCAACTATCAGGTCAAGGACAAGCCAGGCCATTTCGCCATTGGTGATATCTTACGGCCACATCTGCTGACCACCGCCATTGGACATGCAGCCATCGCTGTCGAAAGTATCGATCAGATCCTGAAGGAAGGTGCTCCGAAGCGCCGTCCCAAGGTGGACAAGCATCATTTCGACCTCATGGCGAAACTCAAGGAGGCTGGTCTGGCGCCGTCGGAATACAATCACGAGTATACGCGCGGCACCTCCGAGTCGGATTTTGCGATCCACAACTTCGAAAATCGTTCCGAACACGAAATCATCGACGCCAGTGAACTGTTTCTTGGACACTTCGAATACAATCCGAGAAATCTCCGCGGCGACATCCCGGTCAGCGCGGATGAAGTCCTGGGACATTTCACCGAGCGGAGTGTCGGCCTGGATGAAGAACACGCTGTCAAGGAAGCTGACCGCTGCATGAGTTGCGGTATGTGTTTCGAATGTGACAACTGTGTCATCTTCTGTCCACAGGATGCGGTGTATCGCGTCAAGAAAGATCAGCACACACTGGGCCGCTATGTGGCTACGGACTATGCGCGCTGCGTGGGTTGTCACATCTGCGCCGACGTATGTCCCACCGGCTACATCGATATGGCAATGGGTGAATAGTCGACTGTCATGAAAACCAGGACATTTCTTTGGGTAGTGGCGCTTGGGATGATGGTATCCCAGGCAGTCCTTGCGGGATCGTTGCTGCCAACGATCCCCAAGGCCAAGGGTGAGCAGTGCGTTGAACCCACCCAGGACATGCGGGTCAACCACATGCGTTATCTGCTGCATCAACGCGATGACACGATGCATCGTGGGATACGAACCAAGAAGCACTCACTCAAGGAATGCATGGAGTGCCACGTTCAACCCGACAGCAATGGTGACTATCCCAGCGTAGAGAATGGCGATCATTTCTGTGCCAACTGTCACCGCTATGCCGCTGTCCATATCGACTGTTTTCAATGTCACCTGGACAAGCCGGAGGCCGCTGCGGCTTCGGCTGCCAGCCACGAAGAGAATCCCCATGGGCACTGAAAATAAGATTGATCAGAAACGCCGTACCCTGCTCAAGGGTACGGCTGCCGCCGGTGCGGGCCTCGCGGTTGCGCCGGGTATCCGGTTATTCGAACTGGCGCAGGCCAAGCCTGCCGACCAGCCGGTTTCCAATGCAACGCGTTGGGGCATGCTGATCGACACATCGAAGTGCGATGACTGCTCTGCCTGTGTGACCGCATGCCATGAGGAGAACGGTATTCATTCTACCGGTCACCCTGAAGTGGATCCCCAATGGATCCGTAAACTCAACGTCAAGGATCCCGAGACGGGACACAGCTTCAGTCTGCCGATGATGTGTCAGCACTGCGAAACACCACCCTGCGCGGATGTCTGTCCCACCGGCGCATCATTTCGCAGGGCTGATGGCATCGTACTGGTCGATCGTCACATCTGCATTGGCTGTCGTTACTGCATGATGGCTTGCCCATACAAAGCCCGGTCGTTCGAGCATCAGGATGTGACCGAGAAAAAGGCAGTTGCACCACGAGGCAAGGGAACCGTCGAGGCCTGCACCATGTGTGTACACAGGGTGGATGCCGGTGAATCGCCTGCCTGTGTCGAAGCCTGTAATGCCGATGGTCATCAAGCCATGACCTTTGGTGATCTCAATGATCCTGGTAGCGAAATATCGAAAAAACTGGCTCAAGAGGGTGGCAAACAGATACGTGCCGATCTCCGTTTGAATCCCGGGCTCCGGTATCAGGGAATATAGGCTATGAAAATTCGATTTGCTGAAATTGATGGTAAATCCCCGCAATTCTGGGCACTGCTCGCCGCATTGGGTGCAGTGATTCTGGTTGGCTTGTTTGCCGCTCTGAATATGGAGCATCACGGTCATATCATCACCGGAATGACCAACCAGATCGTCTGGGGTACGCCACATGTTTTCGCTGTTTTTCTGATCGTTGCGGCCTCGGGCGCGCTCAATGTGGCGTCCATTGGCTCGGTGTTCGCGAAGACGCCTTACAAACCACTGGGCAGGTTGTCTGGCGTACTGGCCATCATGTTGCTGGCTGGCGGCCTGATGATTCTGGTACTCGATTTGGGACGGGCGGATCGCCTGATCGTTGCGATGACCTATTACAACTTCAAATCGATCTTTGCCTGGAACATCATTCTCTATAACGGGTTTTTCGCAATTGTTGGCGTCTACCTGTGGATGATGATGGACAAGACGGTGAAAAAATACAGTTCACGCGCCGGTTTCGTTGCTTTTCTTTGGCGCTTGATCCTGACCACTGGTACCGGCTCCATTTTCGGGTTCATCGTCGCGCGGCAGGGTTATGATGCTGCCATTCTGGCGCCTACTTTCGTCATCAATTCTTTCGCCTACGGACTCGCCATCTTTCTTCTGGTGTTGTTCGCGGCGTACAAGTGGACCGGGCGCGAGCTCGGGGATGTGCTGGTCGACCGGTTGAGAAAACTACTGGCGGTATTTGTTGGTGCCGTGCTGTATTTCGTGATCGTGTTTCATCTCACCAACCTCTACGCGACCGAGCATCATGATTTCGAGAAATTCATCCTGCTGGGTCATAACGGGGGCGGCGTTTACGCCACCATTTTCTGGGTAGGTCAGGTCCTGATCGGCATTGTGCTGCCGCTGGCCATTTTGCTCTCCCCTTCCACGGGTGCTAACCAGAAATTGATCGGTGTGGCTTCCATTCTGGTCATCATTGGTGGCTTGGCTCAGATGTATGTCACCATCATTGGTGGTCAGGCGTTTCCACTGGTACTGTTCCCGGGCATGATCGAGAGCAGTTCATTCCATGATGGCCAGGTTGCCCATTATGCACCCAGCAGTTGGGAGGTCATGTTGGGACTCGGTGGTGTAGCATTGAGTATCGCGGCGACGACATTTGCACTCAAGGTGTTGCCCTTGTTGCCGCAGTCGTTGGCGAATGCTGTCGTGGATCCTCACGCCAAAAGCTGAGTTGTTTTCCCAACGGAAGCGAGGGCGCTGGCACCGTCGTTGCAACGAGTTGGGAATGGGAGACTTTCGAGTGGGCGTCTTTTAAGGCGCCCATTTTTGTATTCTGACCAGAGTTTTGGAACGCCATGGGCGTCTATATTTCCGCAGCGCATAAATCCTCCGGGAAAACGACTTTGTCACTCGGGTTGTGTGCTGCATTGAAGGCTCGAGGCCACCAGGTCCAAGCCTTCAAGAAAGGTCCCGATTACATCGATCCGCTTTGGCTCAGCGCCGCAGCCGGCCGCCCCTGTATCAATCTCGATTTCAATACAGCTTCGCACGATGAGCTCCGCGCGTTGTATGCCCACTATGCCGAGGGTGCCGATGTTCGTCTGGTGGAAGGTAACAAGGGGCTGTTCGATGGCGTGAGCCTTTCAGGAGAGGACAGTAACGCGGCCTTGGCCGAATTGTTGGGTCTGCCCGTCATTCTGGTGATCGATACCGAAGGCATCACCCGTGGGATTGCACCGTTGTTGGTGGGCTATCAAGCGTTTGGGGCGGGCCTCGACATCGCCGGCGTGATTCTCAACCGGGTCGGAGGGCCGCGCCACGAAAGCAAATTGGTTGCCGCGGTTGAAACCTATACCGATATTCCCGTTCTGGGCGCGGTTCGCAAGCAGCGCTCACTGATGCTGGAAGAAAAACATCTTGGACTGATACCAGCCAATGAGGATGCTTTGGCGAGTGCGAAGATCGATCACCTGCGGGCGATGGTCGATGAACAGGTCGATCTCCATCGGATCGCGTCACTTGCTGCACCCTCGGCTGAGGCAGGGGCTCCGCAAATCCGAACCCTGCCTCCCCGAACCACAAAAGCCCCATCTGCCCGGCAGTCGTTATCAATCGGGATCGCCCGGGATGCTGCTTTCGGTTTTTACTACCATGATGACTTGCAGGCATTCGAAGACGAAGGCGTGGAGCTGGTGCCGTTCAGCCCCCTGGAGGATACCTGCTTGCCCCGGGTCGATGGTCTGTTCTTCGGTGGTGGATTTCCGGAACGACATCTGGCGGAAATCACTGCAAACCAGACGATGCGGGAAGAAATCAGCAAAGCCATCGAAGGCGGCATGCCGACCTATGCGGAATGCGGTGGCCTGATGTACCTCACCCGCGAAATCGAATGGCGAGGTAACCGGGCCGAAGCGGTCGGCGTGATCCCGGCCAAAACCGTCATGCTCGATGTGCCGCAAGGGCGCGGTTACATGGAACTGAAGGAAACGGGAAAAGGGCTGTGGCCCCGCTTGGGCAATACCAACCTCATTCGGGCTCACGAATTCCATTACTCGCGACTCGAAGGATTGCCCGACGATCTCGATTTCGCCTATGAGGTATTGCGTGGCCAGGGGATTGCTGATCAAAAGGACGGATTCGTCTACAAGAACCTGCTGGCCAATTATGCGCATTTGCGCCATCAACGCAGTAATCCGTGGGTCAAACGATTCGTCGAGTTTGTGCGCGCCTGCCGGTAACGGTTTCCCCGGGGTTTTTCGCCCCGATAGGGTTGAGATGGTAGACTCTCAGCCCGAAACCGGACTCGTGCGAAACAACATGATTACACTCACCGAAGCTGCCGCTGCGCAGGTCAAACAATCGACTGAACAGTCAGGCGCAGAAGATCTGGCCTTGCGCATCGCCGTCAGAAAAACCCATGATGGTCAGTTCAACTACATCATGGGGTTCGACGATATTGCCTCTGGAGGCGATTTTTCCATCGTCACCCAGGGCGTGACGGTCGTGGTCGACAAGGACTCGCGAGAACTCCTCAAAGGCACTACGGTCGATTATGTCGAAATCGAACCGGGCGAGCCGCGATTCATCTTTCTCAACCCCAATGACCCGGACTATGTCCCACCCGAAACGAGCGAAGAAGGATCGGGTGAAAACTGAGACAGTTCAATGTCCCGAGGCCAGCCAGCCTTCACCGCGTCAAACGGCAGTGGCTGGAGACGGTCTGTCACTGGTCAGTGGCATGTCGGCATTGCGTGCCCTGCTGAAAATCACAACCATCGTCAGCCAGGCGGTAGATGCAGGCGAGGTGCTGATTCGTTTTTTGCACACCATCGTCGATCTCACCAACGCCCGCGCCGGTGCGGTACGGCTCTATGGTGAGGAAGGCGAGCTTCATCTCGTCAGCAGCGTTGGCCTCGACAACGACCTGATCTACCGCGAGCGCGTTCTGCCGCGAGACAGCTGTATTTGTGGCACGGTCAACCAACCGGGCAAGGTGCTGTTCTATCCGGACCTCAGTGGCTGCATGTCCACCTTGGGGCGGGAATTTCTTCAGCAGGAAGCCCCGGGCAATGAGGGCCTGTCGATGATCGTCGGCTCCATCCGCCACGACGGCAAGGTGCTGGGTATATTCAACCTCTATGTCAACAGCGATGAATTACCCACGTTGCAGCACCATGAAGCGCTTTTCTCGACGGCTGGAGAATATGTCGGCTTCGCCATGAACAAGGTTCGTACCGGTGAGGAAACCGATCAGATGTCCGTAGCGGCGGAACGGGCGAGAATGGCGAATGAACTCCACGACTCGCTGGCCCAGACCCTGGCCAGCATCCGTTTTCAGGTACGGGTGCTCGACGATACCCTGCACGAAGGCAATGAAGAATCCCTCTGGGAGTCGCTGGAGAAAATCGAGAACACTGTCGATGAGGCGAACGACGAGTTGCGTGAACTCATCGCCCATTTCCGGGCTCCACTCGACGAACAGGGCGTTCTCGCCGGCGTCACCCGCTCGGTGGAACGCTTTCGGCGCTATTGCGATATACCGATATTCTTCCAGCGTCATTGGCCCAACAAGACGTTGCCGGCCGAGTATCAATTGCAGATCGTGCGGATCGTGCAAGAAAGCCTGGCGAACATTCGCAAGCACAGCCAAGCCAAGACCGTTCGCATTCTGCTGCAAGGCAACGAAGCAGGCGACTACCGAGTGCTGATCGAGGATGACGGCATCGGGTTCGAGCCCAAGCCGAGGGATCCGGGCAATGCCGGCGAACACATCGGCCTGAGCATCATGAAAGACCGCGCCAAACGCATCAACGGTAAACTGCTCATCGAAAGCGAGCCGGGCGAGGGTACCCGCGTCGTCCTGCGCTTCAAAGCACCCACTGGTGTTGGAGAGATCTGAAAATGGCGAAACTGCAGGTACTGATCATCGACGACCACACCCTCTTTCGTGAGGGCCTGCAGGGGCTGCTCGAGCGCCGCAATATCAAAGTGATCGCATCTCTTGGAGACGGCAAGGAAGGCATCCGCGCCGCCGAAACCCTCAAGCCCGATGTCATCCTGCTGGATATGCGTATGCCGGACATGGATGGCCTGATGATCCTGCGCCTGCTGCGGCAGAAAGGCCTGAAAATCCCCACCGCCATTCTCACCACCAGCAGCAACGAGAACGATCTCATCGAAGCGCTGCGTAGTGGCGCGCAAGGCTACCTGCTCAAGGATATGGAACCGGACAAGTTGGTGGTTGCGCTGCTGGAAATCGTCGATGGCAAAACCGTGGTAGCGCCCACCCTGACGCCGGTACTCGCCAGGGTCGTTCAGGGCGATAGTGTTGAAGCGAAAGAACCCAAGGCGATTGATACACTGACACCACGGGAAACCGAAATCCTGGGTCTGCTGGCCGAAGGGTTGAGCAACAAGATGATTGCACGGCGGCTGGGAATCTCCGA
>CAZTJP010000028.1:0-14256 GCA_964613895.1 uncultured Thiotrichales bacterium
GCCGTGTCGTTCTGGGGATCGGCATTTATCAAGGCGGGCAGCTTGTGGTACGCTCAGGGTAACCGCTGCGGCCACGATACCGCTTCGCCCGGCGGGCGATCGCTTGTACAGGCAGGATTCGAACATGAGCATTGACCACCCCGACGCCAGCGAGGTCATCGACCAGCTGGTCACTGATCTTCCGGAAGAAGACGCACCACGATCGCGAGACGAGTCTCTGGAGCGGCTGCTGGACGTCTTCGAGCGCAGCGCCCGACGCTGGGAAATGATCGTCTACCCGATTCTGTTCGGATTCATCCTGTTGGCGGGATATGGATTCTATCTGGTCTACAGCCTGACCAATGACATGAAGAACATCGCTGCCGCCATCGATCCTCAGATGGGGTTGCACATGAGCGATTTCGTCGCCAACCTGAACTCCATTTCCGACAGCGTGGATTCGCTGACGGGGCGGGTCACCAGCATGTCGGAGAATATCTCGGTGATCGCCGGACAGATGGAAAACCTCAAACACATGCCGACCATGGTCAACGAGATGGCAGGTCTGAATCAGTCGGTGGGCGCCATGGCCGGCAATATCAACCTGATGGCCTGGGATCTTGGCGAGCTGAACCACAATATTTCGAAACCGATGTCCAAGATGAACAAGTTCATGCCGTGGTGACATCGGGCTGAATGATAGACATTCTTTGGGTGGTAAATTAAAATAAGAATAGTTATCATTTGGATTATCATGTCAGTGACCGATCTCTCTCCGTCCACCCCGCGCGATACCGGTGAAAACGTGTATCGCTCGCTCGACAAGGCGCAACCCGGTCAACGGGTGCGGCTCAAGTCCGTCAATGCCAGCAATCGCACTCGTGAGCGGCTGCTCAGCATGGGCCTGCCGCCAGGCGCGGTGTTCGATGTGTTGCGCAACCGGGGCGGTTCGGTGGTGATCTGTCGTCAGTCCAATCGTCTGGCGATCGGACGCGAAATGGCGAAAGACCTGCTCGTCCAACCCACCATCTGACCGGTCCGGGCCAATGCAAGTCAGTCACACACTGGCGATTATCGGCAATCCCAACTCCGGGAAAACCACGTTGTTCAATGAGTTGACCGGCGCACGGCAGCGTACCGGCAACTGGCCGGGCGTCACCGTCGAGCGCAAGGAAGGCGTGTTCGATTATCAAAACGAACGGTTTCTGCTGGTCGATTTGCCGGGCACCTACTCGCTCGATTCGGAATCCCCGTCGCTGGATGAGCGGATTGCGCGCGAGTTCATTGTGTCACACAAGGCGGATGTGGTGATCAATATCATCGACGCCTCCAACCTTGAACGAAGCCTGTATCTCACCGCCCAGTTGATCGAAATGGCCATTCCGATGGTGGTGGTGCTGAACATGATCGATATCGCTTCCAGCCATGGCATGACGATCGATGCGGATCAGTTGTCACGCCGGTTGGGTTGCCCGGTGGTGGTGATCTCGGCGACCCGCAAGCAGGGGCTCGACGAGCTGCGCGCGCAGTTGCAGGAGGCGACCCGGCATCTGACGCTGCCCACCGTTCAGGTGCCTTATCCGCAGCCGGTGGAATCGGCGATAGCCTCGCTGGAGCCGTTGTTGCGTCATCACGTCTCCCAGGCGCAGTTGCGCTGGCAGGCCTTGCAATTGCTGTTGCAGCACGCGGATGCCGAAGAACCCGTATTCGCCGAAGCCAGCGCGCTGGCGGAACAATATCGCGAGCAAATCGCGGCGCAGACGAATGCCGATATCGATCAGGCGGTTTCGCAGGCACGATACGACTTCGCCGCCGAACTGGCGAGTCATGTCGCGACCCTGCCGGAAATCACGCCACGCCGGTTTTCCGACCGGGTGGACGATGTGGTGCTCAGTCGCTGGCTGGGCATTCCGGTCTTCCTGCTGGTGATGTATCTGATGTTCACGTTGACCATCAACATTGGCGGCGCATTCGTGGATTTCTTCGACCAGGCCGTTGGTGCGGTGTTGGTACAGGGTCTGGGCGCCTGGCTGGACGGCATGGGCGTGCCTGCATGGCTGCGGGTGCTGCTGGCCGACGGGATCGGTGGTGGTATCGAGGTGGTGGCTACCTTCATTCCGATCATTGGTTTTCTCTATCTGTGCCTGTCGTTTCTGGAGGATTCCGGCTACATGGCGCGCGCGGCATTCGTCATGGACCGGCTGATGCGCAAGATCGGCCTGCCCGGCAAGGCCTTCGTGCCGCTGATCGTCGGCTTTGGCTGCAACGTGCCGGCGATCATGTCCACCCGCACGCTCGATGTGGAGCGTGAGCGGCTGATGTCGATCATGATGGCGCCGTTCATGTCCTGCGGTGCCAGGCTGTCGGTCTATGCCCTGTTTGCGGCGGCGTTCTTTCCGGTGGGCGGTCAGAATGTGGTGTTCGTGCTGTATCTGGTTGGGATACTGGCGGCGGTGCTGACTGGCTTCGTGCTCAAGAAGACCCTGCTTCAGGGGGAGGCGGGCGCTTTTCTGATGGAACTGCCATCGTATCGGTTGCCCTCGTTCAAGAGCATGCTGTTGTTGACCTGGAGCCGGTTGAAGGGCTTCGTCAAGGATGCCGGCAAGTTCATCGTCGTCATGGTGGTGCTGATCAACGTGCTCAACTCGCTGGGCACGGACGGCAGTTTCGGCAATGAAGACAGCGAGAAATCCGTGCTCAGCGAACTGGGGATGACGCTGACGCCGGCATTCTCACCAATTGGTATCCGCGAGGACAACTGGCCGGCCACGGTGGGCCTGTTCACCGGCTTGCTGGCCAAGGAAGTGGTGGTCGGTGCACTGGATGCCATGTATTCGCAGCTGGATCGGCCGCCCGAAAGCGTCCGTGAACAGGCGGACGAAGCCTTCCGGCTTGGTCCCGCGCTGGCAGCGGCGGTGGCGACCATTCCCGCCAATCTCAAGGATGCGCTCGAGAATCTGACCGACCCACTCGGCCTGGGTGTGCTCAAGACCTCGAGTGTCCAGGGCGCGGCCCGGGAGCAGGGTGTGTCGCTGAATACGTTTGGTGCGATGCAGCATCGGTTCGATGGCAAGATCGGCGCTTTCAGCTACATGCTGTTCGTACTGTTGTACTTTCCCTGCGTTGCGGCGACGGCCGCGATCCGGCGTGAGGCTGGCTGGTCGTGGACGCTTTTCGCGATAGGCTGGACCACCAGTCTGGCCTTCATGATGGCGACGCTGTTCTATCAGTTGGCAACCTTTTCCCGACACCCAACGGCTTCGTTGCTCTGGGTGCTGGGCATCGCCATCACGCTGGGCGGCGTCTATCTGTTCCTTCGTGAAATGGGGCGCCGTTATCCGCCGGTGAAGAAACCCTTTCCCGTGCCAGTAGTCGTCGAGCGAAAGACCTCCTGACCGGTAGTATCGATACCGGTCAGCCCCGGTTGAGCTTGACGATGTTCAGTGAAGCGTCGGCGATTTCCCAGGCCTGCGCGAATCCACGTACATAGGTGCCAGCACGTACCTCGAACGCAAACAGGTGAAAGTCGCCCAGTGAGCGCAGCAATTGCACCGTCTTGCCGAAACTGTGCTCGAACTGATCGAGCAGCAGCGTGGCTTGCGGATCGGCCGGATCGATCCGGCGGGCCTCGCAGTGCAGCGTCAGACGCTGCCGTCCAAAGAGATTGCGGGTATCCGATTCGTCGGCGATGAACAGCAGGCTGGCGCGCGGATTCTCCAGCAGGTTACGGGTGTGTTGCGCCAGTTCGCTGATGTACACATGAGGGGTTTCCTGCTCATCGAACACCACCGGCGCATAGCTGGCATCGGGTTGGCCGTCGGCGGACGAGGTGGCCAGCACGACGCTGCGAAAGTGATCACGAAACGCACGGGCTTCCTGGCGAAGCCCGGCGTGATCGGGTGTCTCCGGCACGGCTACCGGGGAATACGAATCTTCTGGCCAGGGAAGATCAGATCAGGATCCTTGATGACTTCACGGTTGGCTTCGAAGATCTTCGGATAATCCATGGCATTACCAAGAAACCGCTTGGCAATGGCGGATAGTGTGTCGCCCTTCTGGATGATGTAATACTCGACCGTTTCCGAAGGCTGGGCACCGGAGACGGCGGATGCATCGACCAGCTCGACGCCTTCGGCGTTGCCGGCCATCAGTATGGCTTTTTCCACCGCTTCGGGTGAACTGGCCTTGCCGCTGAGAATGGCCTTGCCATCCTCGTAGACGACTTGCAGGTCATCGATGCCGGGGTTGTCCTTCTCGATGTGTTCCTTGAGTTTCTCGGCCGGGTCGTCATCCTTGCCGAAAATCTTGTTGCCAATATTGCGTGCAAAATCGAACAGTCCCATGGGGGCCTCCTGAGTGGTTGGGTTGTAGAAGCGTTACAGCAGTTGCCGGGCGGCCATGCTCATCAGATCATCGACGATCGAGCCGTCATGATCGCGATCGAGAAAAGCGCCCAGCAGGCCGCTGGCCTGTCGTTGCTGGCCACCGCCCAGCATGCTGGATAATGCGCCCAATGCACCGCCCGAGCGGTTCTGGCTGCCCAGCGCACCCATCACGAGCGTGGCCAGTTGCGGCAGCATTTTCTTGATGATCGAGCTGGAAACTCCCGTATCGGCAGCCACCTGGCTGGCCAGCGCGCGGCTGTTGTCCTTGCTGCCAAGAATATGGCCAAGAATCTTGTTGCCATCGAGAATGCCATCATTGGAAAAGGCCTTGTGTTCATCTTCCAGGTATTCGTGATGGTTCTTTTTCTGCAACGCGGCCATCAGTGCCTCGAAGCCTTCGGGGCGCTCGGCATTCTGCTTGATCTGGCCGGACAGGGCTGGTGTCAGCTTGCCGAGCACCGCCAGCGCGTCCTGGATGTCGAGGCCGTGGGTGCTGGCCATCTTTTTGACCAGATTGCCGTTCTGTGCGGAAAGAATGGTTTCTAGCAGGCTCATGGATATTCCTCTTGATTCATGGGTTGTGTCCGCGCTTGCTGGCGGTTGGTTGCTGGCTAAACTGTGAACCAGTTCCGAATTATACCCGATGGAGAGCCGGTCTGCTTTGTGTGCCTTGGCGCGTCAGCACGAATTATGGCTGGCATCGCCGTTCAGGTGGTAATTGCGCGGAGACGGGGTATCATGTCGGAAACATCCGTGTAACAAATCAATGCCACCAGAGCCATGCCAGAACTCAACCGCGTGATCGAAACCCTTGCTGCTGCCAGGGAGAAGCTGCTGGTCAGTTACTGCCGTTTGCTGGCGTTGGATATCGATGAAATGGGCGCATTGAAGGCGGGGCTGAGGGATTTGGCGCAGCAGTTGACGGATTATTGTGCGCTGGGCCAGTTTGGCCTGGTCGAGAATCTGCCGGCGGGCGGGAAAACGGATACCGGTTTGCTGGAACGGTTGCAGCAATCCACCGAGACCTACCTCGACTTCATCGAATGCTGTCTGTCGGGTAATGGCGATGCGCCGGATCTGAATACCTTGTGCCGCGATATCGAAGCGTTGGGGCAATCGCTCGCCGATCGTTTCGAAATCGAGGACAAGCTGATCAACGGCGCCCGGCAGTCCTGAGCCGTTTGGCGGCCCGCTTCGTTACAGAACCTTGCCGCTGGCCAGTTCTTCGCGCGCGGCGGGTCTGACACTGACGATGGTAGCTGTGAAGATCAGCGGCTTGCCCGCCAGTGGGTGGTTCAGATCCGCGGTCACGGTGTTGTCATCGACGTCGAGCACTGTGACGCAGCGCAATCCCTGGTCGGTCATGGTTTGAAACCGCATGCCGGGCTTGATGTCATCGACGCCTTCGAACAATGGCCGTTCCATTTCGGTGACGTGGCTGCTGTCGCGCATGCCATAGACCTCATGCGCGGCGAAATGATGGCGTACTTTCTCACCCGTCTGGCGGCCCTGGAGTTTTTCCTGAAACGCGAGCGGCAATTGGTTGGAGCCGTGGATATAGCTCAACAGGCCGCGCCCTTCGGTGGTGTCCAGCACCTTGCCGTCCTCGTCCATCAGGCTGTAGTCGATGGTGACCACATGGCCGTCCTCCACCAGAAACTGGGGTGTGGCGGGTTCGGGTGGTGCAGTCCGAAACAGGTTCTTCTTTGGTGCGGGCCGTTTTTTTCTTGAAAACATGGCTGATCGAATCCGTTGTGCCGATTCCGAACATTCTACGCTACGAGGCGCAGGATTTCCGCCCGAAACCACTGAAACCTCGACCATTTCCGGTTAACGGCAGGATTTTGCGCGTTTCCAGCCACTGGCGGCATTCGGTGGCATCTTCGTGGAACCAGCGGGAAGCCGATCCCAGGCGGAAGGTATAACCCCACTGATCCATATCACGCATGCACTGTTCGGCGCTGTAGCCCGGTATCTGATCGGCCAGCAGGATCTGCAGGTAGCAGACGGCATTTTCCTCATCGAAATCACCGCCGGCATCGGTGTCGAGTCGCTGGCGGCGCTCATCGCCCATGCAGATGGAATGGCAGGTTTCATGCAGCAGCGAGTGGATCGGCGTGTCGCTGCGGACGAAGACTTCGCTGCCGCGCAGGCCGGCTTCCGCGTCGCCCCAATAGGATCCCGGGATCTCCTCCTCATCGGCAACCTGCCGAAGTTGCAGCGTGTAGCGGGCGAGCAGCGCGGTGAGTGCGGAGAAATCGACATCGGCCACGGTCAGCATGCAGGCTCTCCAGGCTCCATGCCCCACACCTTCGGCGTGCCGGGGTGTAAGGACTGCCAGACTTCACGATGCAGCCACTTGAGTGCTTCGGCGTCATTGAGCAGCGCCAGGCGTTCGTCCGGTGGCAGCGCCGGGCCGTATTTCAAGGCTTTGAACTTGAGCAGGTCGATCGCCTGACGGGTTTGGCTAGGCCGGTTGCGGGCTTCGGGGAGCAGCGAGATATGCAGCGCATTGACCACCGGATCGACCACCGCGCGGGCGAAGCCAAAGCGGGGGTGGCGTGGTTTTTGTGGTCTTTCTAGGTGTTCGCGCAAGGCGCGCAGGAGTGCATCGGGCCGCGTTTCGGCCGGAATGCGGAACAGACCGATGCGTTTGAGTAATCGCCCCACGGCAACATGGCTGGAGAGTTTCGACAGCAGTGGCGCGGTGACCAGCGCCACCACGATCGGCAGGATCCACGGCAGGTAGTCAGGATCCAGCTTGTAGACGATCAGCGCCCACAGCGCGCCGAGCAGGGCGCCCGGGCCATGCTGGGCAAGGGCTTCGCGCCAGGGCGTTGCGGCTTCATCGCGCTGCTGGGTTTTCCAGCCCGCCTCGCGGCCGAGCAGGGTCAGCACGACATAGCGGCTGTGGTAGAGCATTCGCACCGGCGCCAGCAGCGCCGACAACAGGGTTTCGAGCACCACGCTGACGATGACGTTCAGTCGTCCACCATAGCCGCGCGCGGTCGATGTCCGAAACATCGCCACCAGCATGCCGAGCAGCTTGGGGGTGAACAGCAGCGTCGCCGTGGTCGCCATCAGCGTCAGCGCGCGGTCCATGGCCCAGGCCGGCGACCAGTCGGGATAGAGCGTGAAATGGTCGGGAAAGAAGCTGACCGGCTGATGGGCGTGCAGCGCCAGGTTGATGGTCGAAAGGATCAGCAGCAACAGCCACAGCAGCGAGGAGCCATAGGCCATGATGCCGTAGAGAAACATGATGCGATGCGTCCAGGTGAGCCCCGGCTGGCCCAGCAGCCGCAAGTGTTGCAGGTTGCCCTGCGACCAGCGGCGGTCACGCTTGAGCTCATCGAGCAGCGTGGGCGGTGGTTCTTCGTAGCTGCCGGGCAGATCCCAGGCCAGCCAGACTTCGTAACCGGCGCGGCGTATATAGGCGGCTTCGACGAAATCGTGGCTGAGGATTTCGCCACCCATCGCCGAGTGGCCCGGCAGGCGTTTGAGGCCGCAATGCTGGATGAACGGCCGCAGCCGGATGATGGCGTTGTGGCCCCAGTAATAGCCGTCGCCCATCTGCCAGAAATTCAGTCCGGCAGTGAACAGTGGACCAAACACATGGTTGCCGAACTGTTGCAGGCGGGCATAGGCAGATTCCTTGTTCACCGTCAGTGGCGCGGTTTGCAGAATGCCGATCTGGCGGCGCGATTCCATGATGCGCACCATCTCCAGCAAGGTTTCGCCGGCCATGATGCTGTCGGCGTCGAAGACGATCATGTAGCGGAAATCGGCGCCCCAGCGGCGGCAGAAGTCGGCGATATTGCCGGTTTTGCGTTTGATTCGTGCGCGCCGGTGGCGGTAGTGGATCTTCGGTGCACCGGGTTCGCGAATCCAGTTGGCCCAGGCGGCTTCCTCCTCGACCCAGATGTCGGGATCGGAGCTGTCGCTGAGAATGAACAGCTCGAAATGGTGATGCTGGCCGGTTTCGACCAGCGATTGCCAGGTCGCCTTGAGTCCGGCGAAGACACGGCCGGTATCCTCGTTGCAGATTGGCATGACGATGGCGGTTTTCGGAATCTCGATCTGCGCACGGTCGCGTTGCCGCAAGACTTCGGTGATCGAACTGTTGCGCGGCCGCAGCGCCAGTACGAAGAAGCCCGCCACCGCGGTCCAGAACCCCAGCGAGATCCAGCCGAAGAGGATTGCGAACAGCAGGGTGATCAGTGTTTCGACCAGGGTGCTGCCGTGATCGGGCAGAATCTTCAGCAGATAGCCGGTGGCGAACCAGGTCTGTGCGCCGGTGGCTGTGAACAGCAGCAGACGGCGCAGCGTGGCGACCACTTTCCAGTGGCTGAGCGGCGCCGCCGCTTTCATGATGCGTCGGTTTGCAGGCCGGCCGGACGCCAGGCGGGTGCTTGCTCGCGGTCGCTGTATTCAGCCGGTTTCATGCCAATGCGGTGGATCTGCGGAAAACTGCCGCCGCGCCGGAAATGGCGGTCCGCCGTTTCGCCGGCCCAGTGGCGCAATCGTTGCGCCTCGTCGCCGAGACGTTGTTGAAGGCGGTGCATGGCGACTGCCACGGCGTTATCCGGCAGCGACCAGTCGATTTGCGCGGCGACCTGTTCGAGTACCTCGGCCATCAGGGCTTCATGGGCGCGTGGGGCCAGCGCCAGCGCCGACAGATAGCGATCGACCGCAATCACGGCCTTGTGCCAGTATTGCAGTGCCTGGGACGACATGCGCGGCAGTTCGCAGAGACGGGTGATGCCAGGATCTTGCTCGGCTGCCGCCAGCCGGGCCAGCAACTGGTCGCAGTCATCGTGGCGTTGCTCGTCGCGGGTTGCTCGGGAGGCGGGGGATTGGGGCGCTTGCGTGCTCATTGTGAACCCTCTTGCAGATAACTCCATGTTTCGCTCAAGACATCGGCGCCCGCCTGCAAAAAGGCGCGCAATTCCAGCGGCTTGCCATCCGGGTTGTCGACCTCCATCGCCAGCCGCCAGCCGCCGGTTGCGGGGTTGGGCTGGAGATGGTGCTCGAGCAGTTTGCCATGCTCCGAGACCCAGATATCCGCCTCAACATCAGCCGATGGGGATGATGTATGGGGGCGGGCCGGTGCAAAATCAATGACGAAGCGGTGGCGATGCTTGCCGTGACCCGCGCCGCTGAAAGAGTTTACCACCTGATAGCGGGCCGTTCCCGCCGCGCGTTGCTGCCAGTCGATGCGGTAGCGGATGGTGAAAGGCTCGCCCGGCTTTGGCCCTTGCTGGAACACCCAGTAGGCCACCACGTTGTCGTTGAATTCGTTGGCGGTGGGAATCTCCGTCAGCTTGATATAGCCCGGCCCCCACTGGCCGATGGGCGTGATCCAGGCCGACGGGCGCTTTTCCAGGTGGGTTTCCAGGTCTTCATAGGCGGCGAAGCGCCGGTCACGCTGTTGCAGTCCGAAGCCCGCCGGATCGGTCAGCGTGAACTGGCTGATTCGCAGGTGATCGGCGTTGAACAATGGTCGCCAGATCTGCTCGCCGGTGCCGTTGATCATCATCAGGCCGTCGGAATCATGCACTTCGGGGCGCCACTGGCCGCCGGGCCGGTCGCTGTTCTCGCCGTACCAGAACATGCTGGTCAGCGGCGCGATGCCGATTTCCTTGATCTTCTTGCGCAGGAACAGGGTGGCTTTGACATCGACGTGGGTGGTCTTGCCGGGCCGCAGGATGAATTGATACGCGCCGGTCAGCCGTTTGCTGTCGAGCAGCGCATAGAACCGTATCGCACGTGCCTTGCGGGCCGGGCGGTCGATCCAGAACTCGCGGAACAGCGGGAATTCCTCGCCACTCTCCAGTCCGGTGTCGATCGCCAGGCCACGCGCCGACAGGCCGTAGCGCGTGTCGCGGGCCAGTGCGCGGAAGTAGCTGGCGCCGACGAACGAAATCACTTCGTCCCGCTGCCCGGGCCGGTTCAATGGATAATCGATCTTGAAACCCGCATAGCCAAGATCGGCGGGAATCTTGTCGGCAAAATCGTTCTTGCCGTAGTCGAAGTCGTCCTTGCGGAAGGGCAGCGGGTGTACGCCTTGGGCATCGTGAATGTTGATCTTGACGGCGTAGTCGTAAATGCCGCCGGGATGAAAGAAGCGCAGATCGAATTGGCTGCCGGCAGCCCGCCACAAGGCGCGTTCAGGTTTGTAGCGGATGTCACGCAGTTGGTCGTAACTCAGCTTTTGCAGAAAACGCGGAATCTTCGCTGGTGGCGAGAAGGGTTTTGCCGCCAGTGCCTTTGCCGCATCGACCACATCTTCGAAGCCAAACGCCCGGCTTTGCAGCGGCAGCGCCGCCAGCGCGATCAGCAGAACGAGGCGGATCCGGCCAGCGGTAGTGGCGCGCGCTGCCTGGGAGATCGAAGGAAGGGAAGGGCGGCGGTGGGTTCCTTGCACCATGGTTCCTTTGCCTCTGCAATTGACGAAAATCCTGAAGCTGACGCACTCCCGTCAGCACAAGCTTAGACAGCCACTAACGGGGAAAGTTCAACTGCCGGTAAGACACGGGAGCGCCAACTCAACCCTCATCAGGGGTTCTGGCCTGAATCGACAGCGCATGAATGGCGCCGCTGGCGATATGTTCATTGACGATCCGGTAGACGTGTTGATGTCGCTTGACGGTGTTCATGCCGGCGAACGCATCGCTGACGATGGTGGCCTCGTATTTGCCCTCGGCACCGGTGACGGATACCTGGCTGTCGGGCATGGCGGCTTCGATCAAGGTCTTGATATCGTCTGGATTCATCGTTGAAGGATCTGGCTGGAAAGCGCGGAAGCATAACCGAGCCAACGGATTTGCTGCAAATTCCCGCATTCTTGTTATAATCGCGCCCCTTTTTTTGCACAAACACTCTGGAGCTTAGGCTTATGGCGTTATCAACCGAGACAACCGCGGCAGTCATCAAGGACTTCCAGCGGGACGCGAAGGATACCGGGTCGCCGGAGGTGCAAGTCGCTCTCTTGACGACCCGCATCAACGACCTGACCGAACATTTCAAGCAACACAAGCATGACCACCACTCGCGTCGCGGTCTGCTGAAAATGGTCAACAAGAGACGCAAACTGCTGGACTATCTGAAACGTAAGGATGTCGAGCGCTATCAGGAACTCATCAAGCGCCTAGGATTGCGCCGTTAAGAGGAACTCATTCAGATGTCTAGAATCACCAAATCATTCCAGTTCGGCAAACATACTGTCAGCTTCGAAACCGGCGAGATCGCTCGCCAGGCCGATGGCGCCGTGCTGGTCAATATGCAGGATACCGTCATCCTGGTGACCGTTGTCGCCAGCAAATCCGCGCTCGAAGGACGCGATTTCTTCCCGTTGACCATCGACTATCAGGAAAAAACCTACGCCGCCGGCAAGATTCCCGGCGGTTTTTTTCGCCGTGAAGGCCGCCCCAGCGAGAAGGAGATTCTCACCGCGCGGCTGATGGATCGACCACTGCGGCCGTTGTTCCCCAAAGGGTTCTACAACGAAGTCCAGGTCATCGCCACGGTCAAGTCGCTCAACCCCGAGGTTGATCCCGAAGTGCCCGCCATGCTCGGCGCCTCAGCCGCACTGGCCATCTCCGGGCTGCCATTCAATGGCCCGATCGGCGCAGCGCGCGTTGGCTACAAGGATGGCGAATATCTGCTCAATCCGGAACGCACCGAAATCGAGGATTCCGATCTGGACCTGGTGGTCGCCGGTACCGAACAGGCCGTGCTGATGGTCGAATCGGAAGCCAAGCTGCTGCCCGAAGATGTCATGCTCGGCGCCGTCATGTTCGGCCACGAGCAAATGCAGGTCGCCATTCAGGCCATCAAGGAACTGGCCGAGGAGGTCGGCAAGCCAGCCTGGGACTGGCAGCCGCCGCCTGACAATGCCGAACTGGTCGATACCGTGGCTGCCGCGGTCGAGAAAGATCTCACCGAGGCCTATCAGATCGCCGACAAGCAGGATCGCTACGCCCGCATCGGCGAGGTGCGTGATGCAGCAGTCGAACAGATCGCCAGCGAAGAAGGCCCGACCGAAGACGAAGTCAAGGCAGCCTTCGGCAAGCTGGAGAAGAAAATCGTCCGAGGCCGCATTCTGGCCGGTGAGAAACGTATCGACGGTCGCGACCACAAAACCGTCCGGCCCATCAGCGTACGTACCGGCGTATTGCCACGCGCCCACGGCTCGGCGTTGTTCACCCGCGGCGAAACTCAGGCGCTGGTCGTCACCACCCTGGGCACGAACCGCGATGCACAGATCATCGACGCGCTCGAAGGCGAACACCGCGAGCCATTCATGTTGCATTACAACTTCCCGCCGTTCTCCGTGGGTGAAACTGGCCGCGTCGGTTCACCCAAACGTCGCGAAATCGGCCACGGTCGGCTGGCCAAGCGGGGTGTCATGGCTGTCATGCCCGATCTCGAAGAATTCGGCTACACCATCCGCGTGGTGTCCGAAATCACCGAATCCAATGGCTCCAGTTCGATGGCCTCGGTCTGTGGCTCCAGCCTTTCGCTGATGGACGCCGGCGTACCACTGAAAGCACCTGTTGCCGGCATCGCTATGGGGCTGGTCAAGGAAGGCGACGACTTCGCCGTCCTCACCGACATCCTTGGTGATGAAGATCACTTGGGTGATATGGATTTCAAAGTGGCTGGCACCGAAACCGGCGTCTCCGCCTTGCAGATGGACATCAAAATCCAGGGCATCACCCGCGAGATCATGGAAATCGCTCTCGCCCAGGCAAAGGAAGGACGCCTGTTCATTCTTGGCGAAATGGGTAAGGCACTGTCGAAAGCCCGCGAAGAAATGTCCGAGTACGCGCCGCGCTTCATTACCATGAAGATCAATCCCGAAAAGATTCGCGACGTCATCGGCAAGGGCGGCTCGACCATCAAGGCCATCACCGAAGAAACCGGCGCCTCCATCGACATCGACGACTCCGGCGTCATCAAAATTGCCGCCGTCGATATGGCAGCCGGTCAGGCCGCCAAGGACCGTATCGAACAACTCACCGCTGACATCGAAGTGGGTCGGGTCTACGAAGGCAAAGTCGCCAAAATCATGGACTTCGGCGCCTTCGTCACCGTCCTGCCCGGCAAGGACGGACTCGTGCACATCTCGCAAATCGCCAACGAACGCGTCGAAAAAGTCAGCGACAAACTGGCCGAAGGCGATATCGTCAAAGTCAAAGTGCTCGAACTCGACCGCCAGGGCCGAATCCGCCTGAGCATGAAAGAAGTCGCCGAAGGCGAATAATCACGATACTTCCTTACCTCTCTCCCCGTCATGGGGAGAGGCTGGGGCGTTCCCGAGCCCGAGCTGGCGTGATTTTCTGGGTGTCTATTGCTTCACGACCGTCCCTGCCGTGCCAGACCACAAACCCCGGGTTGGCTGCCATCCCGCGCATCATAGACGGCCATGATCGATTTCAGTTCAGCCAAGACCTGTTTCTGTTCGAAACGGGTGAGTGAAGAAAGTGCAGCAACTTCCTGTTTTCTCTCAAGTTTATTAATGGTCCGGTAAACCTCGGCGCAGCCCTGCGTACAAATATCCTCGACAGCGGTTTCCACGTCGTAGCCATTGTGATGCTTCATGGGGCGCAGGCTCCCTGAAAGAGTGATGCCGGGATTGTACGCAGTCAGCCCGCGCTTGGCGAGCAAAGCCGTCACGCTGTCCGATCCGCACCGGATCCGCCATTCGAATCCGTATAGCATAGAAAGCCAGAACGAGAGACCGCCAACCCACGCACAGGGCGCATCTGAAAATTCCCCGCTGTGACCCCACAGCCCGTTCCAATCCACAGAGAAGGCAGCCCGCGCACAAATTACCCCAAACTCATCAACGAATCCGCCGGGCTTCTCACCGTCACCCCCGGCGAATTGA
>CAZTJP010000029.1:0-2882 GCA_964613895.1 uncultured Thiotrichales bacterium
CCCGCTCTTATCAGGGTGATGACGGGTTCTCCGTCATCACCAACTTGCCCAACGCAACAGGTGAACAAGCCATGATGGAATCTGCCTATCCGGTTTCAGGCGCCGGCCTTGGTCTGCGCCGTGAAATGCTAGACGAACTGGAAGCCAATGCCGATGCTGGCATCGACTTCATGGAAGTCGCACCGGAAAACTGGATTCCGCTGGGCGGATCCTATCGTCGTCGCTTTGCGGCATTTGCGGAACGTCTGCCAATCATCGCCCATGGTCTGTCACTGTCGATCGGCAGCCCGGCGCCGCTGGATCTCGATCTGGTCGAATCCATCCGGCAGTTCATCCGCGAATTCAATATTCCCGTCTACAGCGAACATCTGAGCTATTGCTCGGATGACGGCCACCTCTATGATCTGTTGCCGATACCGTTCACCGAGGAAGCTGTCCATTATGTCGCCGCGCGAATTCGCCAGGTACAAGACCATCTCGGACAACGAATCGCGATGGAAAATGCTTCCTACTACACCCCCGTTCCAGGACAGGAGATGTCCGAACTGGACTTCATCCGAGCCGTACTGGAGGAAGCCGATTGCGGTCTGCTGCTGGATGTCAACAATATCTATGTGAATTCGGTCAATCACCGCTACGACCCGGTTGAATTCCTCAAGGGTTTGCCAGGAGAACGCATTGTCTATGGCCATATCGCCGGCCATTACAATGAGGCCGAAGACCTGATCGTCGATACCCACGGCGCCGACGTGATCGATCCCGTCTGGGAGCTGCTCGATACGGCCTATCAGCATTTCGGCGTTTTCCCCACTCTGGTCGAACGTGATTTCAACATTCCACCACTGCAAGCACTCATGCAGGAAGTGGATCAGGTGCGCGACATTCAGCATCGTCATATATCACCCGCCGGAGCCAGTCACCATGGCGCAACTGCCTGAATTTCAGCGCGCCCAATACGCCTTTACCGCACATCTGCGTGACCCTGAGCACAAACCAGTGCCCGAAGGCATTGAAGACCGACGCATGGCCATCTATCGGGAGCTGTTGTTCAACAACGTCGAATCCTTTCTCCGCGACGGCTTTCCCGTCCTGCATTCCATTTACCGGGAACAGGATTGGCTGCGGCTCGCACGCCGTTTTTTTGCCGATCACCAGAGCAAAAGCCCATACTTTCTGGACATATCCGCCGAATTCGTCGATTTTCTGGAAAACGAATATCAACCCGTGGAAAGCGATCCACCCTTCCTGCTCGAACTGGCCCACTACGAATGGGTCGAGCTGGCGCTCATGGTATCCCCGGAAGACACCATACCCGACGGACTTTCCCGCCAGGGAGATCTGCTGCACGACATTCCGGTACTCTCCCCCTTGGCGGAATGTCTGAGTTACCACTGGCCCGTTCAACACATCAGCACCGACTTCCAGCCCGACGAACCGCTGCAACAGCCACAATTCATCATCATCAGCCGCAAGCCCGGCAGCGATCATGTCGAATTCATGGAAGCCAACCCGGTCACCGCCCGGCTGTTCGAACTGATGCGTGAAAACAAACACCGCAACGGCCTGTCCCTGCTGCAACAGATCAGCGATGAATTACACCACCCCGACCCCGCTACCGTCATCGACGGCGGACATCAAATCCTGCTCAAACTTCACCACGCCCATGTCATTGCAGGAACAACTGTCGCTGATTGACACAAAAACCCCAATACATTCTTTTATCAGCGGCGATCTGCTATTCTTCGCGAATCTGACGGCAACAGTCACCACCCGCTCACCCATCGATCCGGCCTGTGAACGCTCGTGAAATAAACACAACACCGCATCGTATATCCCTCAGCAACCATCGGATGACTGCCTCACGGTATCATCGCCGAGTGATGCACGGGATACCAGAACAAACCTATGAGGAAGAGAAATGAACTGGCTATTCAACAAACTGCAAGATCTGCTCGATCTTTTTCGCCACCTTGATTTCTTGGGATCACTCGCCTTGCGGCTCTATCTCGCCCCCATATTCTGGGTTGCAGGCATGGCCAAAGCAGGCGGAATGTCCCACTTTTTCAGCCTCGAAGGCATGAAAGAACTGTTCACCGGCCACGCATTCGCCGACTTCGCCAGCTGGCTCGGCAGCATGGGACTCCCCTACCCCGAAGTGCTCGCTTACCTGGCCGCATTCTCCGAAATCTTCGGCGCCATCTTCCTGTTGATCGGCTTTGCCGTGCGCTGGATATCCATCCCCCTGATGATCACCATGCTGGTCGCCATCTTCACCGTCCACTGGGACAATGGCTGGCAATTCGTTGCCGACCCTGGCTCACCATTCGCCTCCTCCAATCTCGGCCCCTTGCAACTGGAAAACGTATCCGGCGCCACCGAACGGCTCGACAAAGCCAAGGAAATCCTCCAGCAACACGGCAACTACGACTGGCTGACCGAAAAAGGCCACTTCGTCATCGTCAACAACGGCATCGAACTGGCTGTCACCTACCTGGTCATGTTGCTGGCACTGTTCTTCCTCGGCGCCGGAAAATTCTTCAGCGTCGATTACTGGCTGCATCGCAAAAAACGCCGTCCGTACATCGAACGCAAACTCGAGAAAAAACGCCTCAAAAAGATGAAAGGCAGCGGACTCGAAGCAACGGAACAAGCTGAAACCGCTCGCCCGGGCGCCATAGAGCAAACCGGCCCACAGGACCCCGTCTTCGACACCCACCCTGAAGAACTGGATCCACCTACCACCCGGCTCTGAACAACTCCGCAGGAAAACCTGCCGCCGCATCCAAGTTGGAGCCATCACAAAACCCCCGGCAGCCAAGCTGCTGACGGGGGCCAAGTTGGAAGCCTCCCAAACGCAATAACGCAAGCCTGACCCCGCTCTG
>CAZTJP010000029.1:2982-14255 GCA_964613895.1 uncultured Thiotrichales bacterium
TGACCCCGCTCTGGTGCCCAGGCGGGTTATGCGGGATTCCAGATATCGACGAATTCGTGAGAGAGTCCGAAATGCTCGGCCAATAACTCACCTAGTGCCTGCACACCGTAACGCTCCGTGGCATGATGCCCCGCCGCGTAGTAATGGATGCCACACTCGCGTGCCACATGCACGGTAGACTCCGAAATCTCGCCACTGATATAGGCATCCACCCCCTTCTCCACCGCCTGCTCGATCAAATGCTGTGCCCCACCGGTACACCAGGCGACCGTCTCGACCCGCTCCGCGCCGCCATCGACATGCAAGGCCTCACGCCCCAAACGGGCACTGACATGATCTCGCAAGGCAACCGCATCCATCGGCGCGGCCAAGCGCCCCACCAGGCCGATACCATCCTGATCGAGCGCACCTTCAACCTCGAAACCCAACTCCCGGGCCAGACACACATTGTTGCCAAACTCCGGATGCGCATCCAGCGGCAGATGATAGGCCACCAAACTGATGTCATGCGCCAGCAGCGAACGAATCCGCTCCCGCTTCATGCCCACCAATGGTTGCGCCTCATTGCGCCAGAAATACCCATGATGCACCAACAGACAATCCGCCTTGCGCTCGATCGCCGCATCGATCAGTGCCTGACTCGCCGTCACTCCGGAAACGATCCGCGCCACCTCAGCCCGCCCTTCGACCTGCAAGCCGTTGGGGCAATAGTCCTTGAAACGGCGCGGATTCATCCACCCATCGCAACAGTCAACCAACTCTTTCAACGCAACCATTCACACCTCGCCCGACACATGCAAAAATCCCGTAAAATCAACCTGGTGTCGACGCCACCGCCATTTCGGTGACGATACACATTCCCAGCCCACCGCGCTACACTAATGGCACCTTGAACAAACACTTTCCCTTCATCATCCAGATGGTCGCGCTGGGGCTGGCCATCGCGCTGGTCGCCGTATTCGTGTTCCCCCAATGGTTTGGGCCGGATCAGCGCGTCGTAGCGGTTCGCGAAGAACCACCCCCCTCCCCGCTGCGGCACCAGCCTCCCTCGCTTCGGGCCAGCTACGCCCAGGCCGTGGCGGCGGCAGCACCGGCCGTGGTCAACGTGTTCACCTCCAAGGTCATCGTCAAGGAATCGCACCCACTGGTCAACGACCCATTGTTCAACCCGCTGTTTCGCGACCCGGTCTTCGCGCCACGCCTGGAACACCAGACCAGCCTTGGCTCCGGCGTCATCATCAGCCCCAAAGGCTATATCCTGACCAACAACCACGTCATTGCCGGCGCCGACCAGATCAAGGTCGTCCTGCCCAATGGCCGCCGGCTGGCCGTCAAGGCCATCGGCGCCGACCCGGAAACCGATATCGCTGTACTCAAGGCCGATGCCGAGGACCTGCCCTCGATCACCGTCCGTTCCTCGAAACTCAAGGTCGGCGACATCGTGCTGGCGATCGGTGACCCGTTCGGCATCGGTCAGACCGTCACCCAGGGCATCATCAGCGCCACCGGCCGCAACCAGCTGGGTCTGAACACCATCGAGGACTTCATCCAGACCGACGCCGCCATCAACCCCGGCAGCTCCGGTGGCGCGCTGGTGGACGTTTATGGCCGGTTGGTCGGCATCAACACCGCCATCCACAACCAGTCCGGCTCCACCGGCATCGGCTTCGCCATTCCGGTCAATCTGGCGCGGGATGTGATGACCCAGATCATCGAGCACGGCCAGGTCATCCGCGGCTGGCTGGGCGTGGAAGGCACCGACGTGCCGGAAACACTGATCGAAAAGCTCAACCTGCCCGAGCACGATGGCGTGATGATCACCGCTGTCATCAAGGACGGCCCGGCAGAGAAAGCGGGCTTGCAGCCCAGGGATATCCTGCTGGAAGTCAATGACCAACCCATCAAGGGCGTGCGTCAGGCACTGAGCCTGATCGCCCGCAGCAAACCGGGAACCGAGCTGTCATTCAAGGGTATTCGCGACGGCAAACCCTTCACCACCAAAGCGGCCGTCAGCATCCGGCCGATCATCAAACCCGCTGCCAAGCCAGCCCAATCAAAGTAGCTTGGCCAAAGCCTCCAGAAACGCGCGGTTCTCATCCGCGGCGCCTACCGTGACGCGCAAACAGTCTTTCAGCGCCGGATGGCTGCCATCGAGGTTCTTGATCAGCACGCCCGCGTCGAGCAGGCCGCTGTGAATGGCGCCGGCCCGCTCGCGCGGGGTACGAAACAGCACGAAATTGGTATCGCTGGGAAAGACTTCCAGCCCCGGCTGGCGGCGCAGGGCATCGATCAGCAGCGCCCGATCGGCCTTGATCTGGCGCGCTTGCGCATCGAACACCGCGTGATGGGTCAGCGCGAACACCGCGCTCGCTTGTGTCAACGCATTGATGTTATAGGGCAGACGAATCTTGTTCAGCTCGGTGATCCATCGCTCACTGCCCATCAGATAGCCCAGCCGCAGACCAGCCAGCCCATATTTCGACAAGGTACGCATCACCAGCAGATTGTCGTGGCGCGGTAGATCTGGCAGAAAACTGTCGGCCGCGAACGGCTCGTAGGCCTCGTCCAGCACCACCAGACCCGGTGCAGCCTCGAGAATCTGCTCGATACCGTCACGCGCCCAATGGTTGCCGGTGGGATTATTGGGATAGGCGAGAAAGATCAAATGGGGCTGATGCTGCTCGATCGCCGTCAGCGTGGCTGGCAGATCGAGCGAAAAATCGGCCGGGTTCAGTGGCAAGCCGGTGTATTGCATGCCGGTCAGTATCGCGATCATGCGGTACATGACGAAGCTCGGCTCGGGCGCCATCAGCATACCGCCGGCGCCAACCGCCATGGCCAGTATCTGGATCAACTCATCGGAGCCGTTGCCGAGCAATACCGAGGCCGAATCGGGAATCCCCATGGTGGCTCGCAAGGCCTCGACCGCGGCCCGCCCGGAGGGCTCCGGATAGCGGTTGATGGGCACATCGCGCAAGGTCTCCAGCCATGCCTGCACCAGATCGTCTGGCAGACGATAGGGATTCTCCATCGCATCCAGCTTGATCAACCCGTCAGCGGGCGGCACCGCATAGGCGGAGAGCGCACGGATTTCAGGACGAATCAGAGCATCAGGGCGCGCCATGATCAATCACGAATACGAAATTCCGCCGAACGGGCATGCGCCACCAACCCTTCGCCGTGCGCCAGTTCCGATGCAATCCGGCCCAGCTCGGAGGCGCCTTCGGCCGAGCAACCGATCAGGCTGCTGCGTTTCTGAAAGTCGTAGACACCCAAGGGTGAGGAAAACCGCGCCGTGCCCGAAGTCGGCAATACGTGATTGGGACCGGCGCAATAGTCACCCAACGCCTCGGGCGTGTAACGTCCCATGAAAATCGCGCCAGCATGACGGATGGAATCCGCCAGCGCCTCGGCATGCTCCACCGACAGCTCGAGATGCTCCGGTGCGATCCGGTTGGCGATCTCGACCGCCTCGTCGAGATCCCGCACCGCGATCAGCGCGCCACGTGTTTTCATCGACTGGCGGATGATATCGGCACGCGGCATGGTTTCGATCAACTTGCTCATACTCTCCGCCACCGCATCCAGAAAGCCGGCATCCGGCGACAACAGAATCGCCTGGGCGTCCTCATCGTGCTCGGCCTGGGAGAACAGATCCATCGCAATCCAGTCGGGATCGGTCTGGCCATCGCAGATCACCAGGATTTCCGACGGCCCGGCGATCATGTCGATGCCGACCACGCCGAACACCAGCTTCTTGGCGGTGGCGACATAGATGTTGCCCGGGCCGACGATCTTGTCCACCGCCGGCACGGTCTCGGTGCCATAAGCCAGCGCCGCGACAGCCTGTGCACCGCCGATCGCGAAGACCCGATCGACGCCGGCAATCGAAGCGGCAGCCAACACCATGTCGTTGACTTCGCCATCCGGCGTCGGCACCACCATGATCAGACGCCCGACGCCGGCAACCCGGGCGGGAATGGCATTCATCAGCACCGAGGACGGATAGGCCGCCTTGCCGCCGGGCACATACAGTCCCACCGAATCGAGTGGTGTAACCTGCTGGCCGAGCAAGGTGCCATCCGGCTCGCGATACTGCCACGACTCACCCAACTGTTTCTGGTGATAGGCCCGGATCCGCTCTGCTGCCTGTTGCAGTGCCTCACGCTGCGCATCGGGAATTGCCGCCAGCGCAGCCTGCAAGCGGGTCGCGGGAATTTCCAGTTCGGCCACACTGTCGGCCGAAACGCGATCGAAACGCCGGGTCAGCTCCAACAATGCAGCATCGCCTTCGCGCCGCACCCGGGCGAGAATCTCGTTGACCGTGGTCAGCACCTGATCGTCGGAGACACTTTCCCAGGCCAGCAGGGCATCCAGCTGGCGGGAGAAATCCGCCTGCTCGCTGCGTAAACGCCGAATCTCAAGCACTGGCGGACTCCGGCTCCGGCTGCTTCTGGCGCATCAGCCGCCGATTGCGTACTGCCGCCGCCAACTCGCGCAGCAACGGCGCTGTCTGGTCGAACGAGATACAGGCATCGGTGATGCTCTGGCCATAGGTCTTGGGCTGGCCATTGTTGATATCCTGCCGCCCGGCCACCAGATGGCTCTCGATCATGACGCCAAAGATCCGCTCATCGCCACCGGACACCTGCCGCGCGATCTCGCGTCCCACCTCCGGTTGGCGCTCATACTGCTTGTTGGAATTGGCATGGCTGCAATCGATCATGATACGTGGTTGCAGGCCCGCCTCCATCAGTTGTGCCGCCGTCCTTTCGACGCTTTCGGCGTCATAATTGGGCTTGCCGTTGCCACCGCGCAGAATGATGTGGCAATCGGTATTGCCGGTGGTGGAAAAGATCGCCGAATGGCCTTCTTTGGTCACCGACATGAAATGATGGGGTCGGGCGGCAGCGCCAATGGCGTCGATGGCGATCTGCATATTGCCATCGGTGCCGTTCTTGAACCCCACCGGGCAGGACAGACCGGAGGCCAGCTCGCGGTGCCCCTGGCTCTCGGTGGTGCGTGCGCCAATGGCGCCCCAGCTGACCAGGTCGGAGATATATTGCGGACTGATCAGGTCGAGATATTCCGTCGCCGCCGGCATGCCGAGTTCGGCCAGATCGAGCAATACCTTACGCGCAACCCGCAAACCCTTGTTGATGTGGAAGCTGTTGTCGAGATCCGGATCGTTGATCAGGCCCTTCCAGCCCACCGTGGTGCGGGGTTTCTCGAAATAGACCCGCATCACGATCAGCAGATCGTCCGCCAGTTCCTCGCGCAGCTTTTTCAGGCGGCCGGCATATTCCACCGCCGCTTTTGGATCATGGATCGAGCACGGCCCGACGATCACCAACATGCGGTCGTCCTCGTCATCGAGAATTTTCTGGATCGCCCGGCGGGTCTCGAACACCGTCCGCGAGGCCGACGGCGTAATGGGCAGCTCCGAACGCACGGTTTTCGGCGCGCTGACATGCTTGATCTCCTTGATCCGCAGGTCGTCCGTTTCGAATTCGATCGTCCGCGGGCGGTTCATGCCGCAGCCTCCACCTGGTCCGCGACCGAGGCAAATTCAGTAATCAGTTTTCGCACGGTTTGGTGCTTCATCTTCATCGAAGCCTTGTTCACGATCAGTCGTGAGCTGATATCCATAATATGCTCCACCGGCGCCAGGCCATTGGCCTTGAGCGTTCCACCGGTATCGACCAGATCCACAATGCAATCCGCCAGTCCCACCAGCGGCGCCAGCTCCATCGAGCCATACAGTTTGATGATATCGACCTGCTGCCCCTTGGCCGCAAAATGCCGCCGTGCCGAGCGGACGAACTTGGTCGCCACCTTCAGCCGCCGTCGCTCGGCCAGATCCGCGCCCAGCGGCGCCGCCACCATCAAACGACATTTGGCAATCCGCAGATCGAGCGGTTCATAGAGATTGCCGCCGCTCTGCTCCAGCAACACATCCTTGCCCGCCACACCCACATCGGCCGCACCGTATTCGACATAACACGGTACATCGGTAGCGCGCACCACCAGCAACTTCACATGGCTCCGGCTGGTGTCGAGAATCAGCTTGCGGCTCGTCTCCGGATCGTCCAGCGGCTCGATGCCGGCCTGACGCAGGAATGGCAGTGTTTCCTTGAAAATACGCCCTTTGGAGAGGGCAATCACCAGTTCATCACTCATGCCGCCCGCCCCTGTACGCGCTTGATGACCGCTCCCATCGCGGAGAGTTTCTCTTCGACGCGCTCATAGCCCCGATCGATATGATAGATCCGGTCCACCAGCGTTTCACCATCCGCCACCAGCGCCATCAGGATCAGGCTGGCCGAGGCGCGCAGATCGGTCGCCATCACCGGCGCGGCGAAGATCTTCTCCTTGCCGGTCACGATGGCCGCATTGCCTTCCAGCCGGATATCGGCGCCCATGCGCTGCATCTCGTGAACATGCATATATCGGTTCTCGAAAATGGTTTCCACAATCGTACCAGTTCCGGAGGCAATCGTATTCATCGCCATGAACTGTGCCTGCATGTCGGTGGGAAAGCCGGGATAAGGCAGGGTTCGCAGACTCACCGCCTTGGGCCGCCGGCCACGCATGTCGATCTCGATGTCCTCGCCATCGACATGCAAGCGCGCGCCGGCTTCCTCCAGCTTGGCCAGCACCGCTTCGAGCGTGGACGAGTCGGTGCCACGCACCCGCAGCCGCCCGCCGGTCATCGCCCCCGCCACCAGAAACGTGCCGGTTTCTATCCGGTCCGGCAGAACGCGATGCTCACAGCCATCCAAACGCTCGACGCCCTCGATGGTGATCACATCGGTGCCAGCGCCGTGGATACGTGCGCCCATGCGGTTCAGATAAGCCGCCAGATCCACCACCTCCGGCTCGCGGGCGGCATTCTCGATCTGCGTCGTGCCCTGTGCCAGCGTTGCCGCCATCATCAAATTCTCGGTACCGGTCACGCTGACCAGATCCATGAATATGCGCGCCCCGCGCAGGCGCTTCGCCCGCGCGCGGATATAGCCGTCCTCGACTCGCACCTCAGCGCCCATCGCCCGCAGCCCATCGATATGCAGATTGACCGGACGAGCGCCAATCGCGCAACCGCCAGGCAATGACACTTCCGCTTCGCCGAAACGCGCCACCAGCGGCCCCAGCACCACGATCGAGGCCCGCATCGTCTTCACCAGTTCATAAGGCGCCACACAACTGTCAACCGTCTGCGGATCCACCTCGATCGCCATCCGCTCGTCCACCGTCAGCGTGGCGCCCAACTGGCCCAGCAGCCGCATCATCGTCGTCACATCCCGCAAATGCGGCACATTACTGATCCGCGACGGCGTGGAACCCAGCAAGGTGCCCGCCAGAATCGGCAACACGGCATTTTTCGCACCGGAAATCCGCACGTCGCCCTCGAGCGAGACGCCACCTTTGATGAGCAGTTTTTCCATGGAATTTCGCGGCAGAAAAATAGAAGCGACTATACCGGATACGCGCCGGCGCGTACATTGGCCTATGCTACTATGAAGCCATGAGTCCAACACAGCCCCAGCCCGGAAAACCCGCCGAAATCGATGCAGTCACCCACATCGTGAAGCGCTACCCAGGACTCAAACTGGCCATTGTCTTCGGTTCTGTCGCAACGGGCACCGCGCACCGCGATAGCGACCTGGATCTGGCCGTATGGTTCGATACCCCCGTGCAAACGAATCTGCGCAAGGACCTGATCGAAACACTGGCTGTCGAACTCGGCCGTCCCGTGGATCTGATCGATCTGGCCACCGCCGGCCAGCCATTGCTCGGCGAGATACTTTCCAAGGGCAAACGAATTGCCGGCAGCGATGCAGCCTATGGTGCGCTGATCAGCAAGAACCTTTTCGATCGAACCGACTTTCTGCCCTACCGCCGGAGGATACTCGACCAACGGAGAAAAGCATGGTTGAAGACATAGTACGCGAGAAACTTGAATCCTTGCGCCGCTGTCTCGCGAGGATCGAGGAAAAAACCCCTGCAACACTCAGCGCTCTGGTGGCCGACTTCGACCGACAAGACATCATTATCCTCAATCTGACACGCGCCATTCAGCTATGCGTCGATATTGGCGCACATCTGATTGCCGCGAGCGATCATCAGCCTCCGGAAACCATGGGGGAAACCTTCGAAACCCTGCACAGCATGGGTATACTGGATCGCAACACCGCAACACGCCTGAAAAAGGCGGTAGGCTTCCGTAACATCGCCGTTCACGGATACGACCAGATCGACTTCGCGATCGTCTTTTCAATCATTACGAAACATCTATCCGACTTCAAAGGATTTACGCGCGCGGTGACCCGCGATGTCTCACCGGGGTGACGCGACGCCGCGCCAGCGCCATGACGATCCGGCTGCCTCGCGGATCACGGGCGGATCTGTATAATACGCGCCTGCGCATCCCGGCGCGGCAAAGCTCGAATCACCCGCATGACATTACCCGCACCGCAACCCACGAGTTACGATGACAAGATCCTGCGCTCGCAGGTCAAACTGCTTGGCCGGCTGCTGGGCAAGGTCATTCAGAACCATGCCGGTGATGAGATCCTCACCGCCGTGGAAGCCTTGCGCAAAGGCTTCATCGAGCTGCACGAGCATCCCGATGAAACCCGCCGACAAAAACTGATCGCCGACATCAATGCGCTCGACAATGAATCGCTGGAACTGGTCATTCGCGCCTTCAACACCTACTTCAGCCTGGCCAATATCGCTGAAGAATCCTCCGCCTACCGCTGGCGGCAACGGGTGCTCAACAGTGGCGGCACGCTCTGGAAAGGCTCGTTCGACCACACGCTGCGGGAGTTCCATCAACAGGACATCTCACTGGAGGATCTGCAGAAACTGCTCAGCCACCTGTCGTACATCCCGGTATTCACGGCCCACCCCACCGAAGCCCGGCGACGTACCATCATGGAAAGCCTGCGGCGCATCTTCGTGCTGTCGCACAAACTGCATCAACCGCGACTCGGCCAGGAAACCCGCGAACTGATCCAGAAACGCCTGGAAGCGGAGATCACGATCCTTTGGCAAACCAACGAGGTACGCGACAAAAAGCCCGACGTGCTCGATGAGATCAAGAACGGGCTCTACTACTTCCGCAAGAGCCTGTTCCGGGCAGTGCCGATGACCTACCGCTTCTTCGAACGTGCGATCGGCAAAACCTATGGCCAGGATGACTTTGGCGACCCGATCATTCCAGTGCCCAGTTTCATCCGCTTCGGTTCCTGGATTGGCGGCGACCGCGACGGCAACCCTTATGTCAAACCGGAAACCACCCGCATGGCCGCACGCATGCAGATGCGTGAAGTACTCACCGAATATCTGATGCGACTGCGGGAGATGCGGCACAAGCTGACCCATTCCTCCCTGTTCTGCCGTCCGACCACATCACTGCTCAAGTCGCTGCAGGCCGACGATGCGCTGCTGGGAGAAGCAGTCTTCCCTGACCGAAAACGTTTCAGCACCGAACCCTACCGCCGCAAGCTCTACTATATGGTTCACCGGCTCGAACAAACCCTGGCGGTGGTCGAGCAACGGCTGAACAACCCGGAACAGGATGTCGAACTGCCAACTGGCGCCTATCGCAACAGCCAGGAACTGCTGGACGAACTGTGCCTGATTCGTGACTCGCTGATCTCTCACGGCGACCGGATCATCACCCGTGACAAACTGCGTGACCTGATTCGGCTGGTGGAGAGTTTCGGTTTCCATCTGATGCGGCTCGACATCCGCCAGGAATCCACCGTTCACAGTGAGGCCGTGGCCGAAATCCTCAACGCCATGGATGGCACGGATTATCACGCACTGGACCAAAGCGCTCGCGTCCAACTGCTGGCGCGCCTGATCGATGCGCCGGATACAACCCTGCCACAGGCAGACTACGCCGAAATGACCGCGGAAACCCTCGAAGTCTTCGACACCATCCGCAAGCTGCGCGAGGAAATCGGCCCGGAGATCATCGGCGCCTACGTCATCTCGATGACTCACAGCGCCGCACATGTGCTGGAAGTGATGCTGCTGGCGCGCCTGGCCGGGCTGGTGGGTGAACGAAACGGCGAACCCTATGCCCAACTCACCGTATCGCCCTTGTTCGAAACCATCGAAGACCTCCAGCATATCGACTCGGTGCTGACCGAACTGCTGGACAACCCTGTCTACCGCAAATACCTGGCCGCAGCAGGCAACCTGCAGGAAGTCATGCTGGGCTATTCCGATTCCTGCAAGGATGGCGGCACACTCGCCTCCCACTGGAACCTGTTCGAGGCGCAACGCAAAATCATAGCCATCACCGAGCCGCGCGGCATCGACTGCTGCCTGTTCCATGGCAGAGGCGGTACCGTCGGCCGTGGTGGCGGCCCGACACACGACGCCATCCTCTCCCAACCGGCTGGCACGGTGCACGGTCACATCAAATTCACCGAGCAAGGTGAAGTGCTGACGTATCACTACAGCAACGTCGAAACTGCCGCCTACGAAATATCCATGGGCGCTACCGGCCTGATGAAAGCCTCGGTCAACCTGGTCGATGAAACCGTGGACATCGACCCACAGTTCCCCGGCATCATGGAAAAACTCGCCGCCTGGTCGGAAGCCGCCTATCGCGATCTGACCGATCACACCGAAGGCTTTCTCGACTATTTCTATGAAACCACCCCGGTGGAGGAAATTGGCCAGCTCAACATTGGCTCGCGCCCTTCCCACCGCAAAGCCTCACGTTCGAAAGCGTCGATACGCGCCATTCCGTGGGTATTCGGCTGGTCTCAATCACGCCACACCCTGCCCGCCTGGTACGGCATCGGCTCCGCGCTGGAACGCTTCCGACAGGAGGATGAAAACAACCTCGCCATCCTTCAGAACATGTACCAGCACTGGCCATTTTTTCGCACCATCATCAGCAACGTCCAGATGGCGCTGATGAAAGCGGAAATGAATGTTGCCCGGCAATACGCCTCTCTGGCCCGCGATCAGGACACTGCACAAAAGATCTACGAAAAAATCCGCAACGAATACAACCGCACCGTTGTCCAGGTACTCAACACCGCCGACAGCAAGACACTGATGGAAGACCAGGAGATCCTGGCGCGCTCGCTCAACCGCCGCGAACCCTACATCAATGCACTGAATCACGTTCAGGTCTCGCTGCTGCAACGCCACCGCCGCCACCCGGACGATCCGCAATGGCTCCAGCCGCTGCTACGTTCGATCAACGCCATTGCGGCCGGTATGCGCAATACGGGCTAACCCGG
>CAZTJP010000030.1:0-14195 GCA_964613895.1 uncultured Thiotrichales bacterium
TGAGGCACTGCAGCAGCTGTTTGGGGTATGCTTGAATTTTTGAGGTGTTTTCATGAACACGGGTTCCCTCTTCATCGTCTCGGCACCGTCTGGCGCGGGAAAGACGAGTCTGATCCGGGCCGTCATGGGACGGTTGCCCCGCCTGGAACTGTCGGTATCGACGACCACGCGTGCGCCGCGCCCGGGCGAGCAGGACGGTGTCGATTACCATTTCGTCTCTCGTGAAGATTTTCAAAAACAGGTCGCAGACGATATGTTTCTCGAGTATGCCGAAGTGTTCGACCATTTCTATGGTACATCCCGCCGCGATGTGGATGCCCGGCTTGAGCAGGATGTCGACGTGATACTCGATATCGATTGGCAGGGCGCCAGAACGGTGCGCCGTAAGCAGCCCGATTGCGTATCGATATTCGTTTTACCGCCATCGCTGGATGCGCTGGAGCAGCGGTTGAGGTCACGGGGGCAGGACAGCGAGGCAGTGATCCAGCGGCGCATGGCGGAGGCGCGGGAACAGGCAACACATTTTGGGGAATACGATTACCTCGTGATCAACGACCAGTTCGAGACGGCGGTGGAGGATCTTGCTTCCATTATCCGGTCGGTGCGGCTGAAAACCGCTCGTCAGCAGCAGCGGCATGCCTCGATGCTGGACTGGGTATTGGCATAACGCCGCCAGCTTTCATACAATAGCATCGAGTGCCGCTGAAGAATCGAGTGCTTGGGCGGTGAATGAGCGAAAACCCGATTGTTTCCCGGAGAGCATATGGCCCGTGTGACCGTAGAAGATTGCGAAAAATACATCGATAACCGTTTTGATCTGGTGCTGATCGCCGCTCGGCGGGCGCGGCAGATCTATGAGGGCGCCGAGCCAACCGTGGAAGAAGAGCGTGACAAGCCGGCCGTCATCGCCTTGCGGGAAATCGCCGAAGGCAATATCGGTCCCGAAATACTCGATGAAAAAGAAAACACGGGCATGGATGATTTCGAGGCGGCAGGGCTGACTTTCTAGTACGGAGAACTGTTTTGTGGACGCAACGGCTTTCGGGTAACACCTGGCTTCCCAGGAAGTTCCGCAAGAAGCGGTTGGCGTCCAGCACGAATCAGGGGAGCGATGCCGACCCGGATCCCCCGCGTCCCATCCGGGCGATTTCTGCCCGGGAGATTCGTCCCACCTCGGAACCCGAGCGTTTTCTCGTCAGCGATCTTTGTTCCATGCTCGAGGAGTATCTCGAGCCGGACGACGTCAAGTTCGTCTACCAAGCCTACCTGTTCGGCGCCGAAGCCCATGCACACCAGACGCGCGCCAGCGGCGAGCCTTATATCTACCACCCCCTCAATGTTGCCCGGCAGTTGGCCGATATGCGTATGGATCGCGATGCGCTGGCAGCCGCCATTCTCCACGACGTCATCGAGGATACGGAAGTCGACCGTGAAGAAGTCGCTGCCACATTTGGTGAAGAGGTGGCCGCGCTGGTCGATGGTGTCAGTAAACTCACCAATCTGAAGTTTCGTTCGCGGGAGGAGGCTCAGGCGGCCAACTTCCGCAAGATGATGCTGGCGATGTCGAACGATCTGCGCGTGATCCTCGTCAAGCTGGCGGACCGTTTGCATAACATGCGCACGCTGGGTGCACTGCGCCCGGAGAAGCGGCGTCGGATTGCTCGGGAAACGCTCGAGATCTACGCACCGATCGCGCAGCGCCTGGGTATTCGTGGGGTGCGGCGTGAGCTGGAACAACTGGGGTTTTTCCATCTCTACCCCAATCGTTATCGTGTGCTGGAAGCTGCGGTGCAGCGCATCAAGGGACAACGCAAGGAATTGATGCAAAAGGTCGAAGCGACCATTTCCCAGCGGCTCAAGGAACAGCATATCAATGCCCGGACTTTCGGCCGGGAGAAGAATCTCTGGGGCATCTACCGCAAGATGCGGGACAAGAAAGTACCGTTCGCGGAAGTTTACGATGTCTTTGCGGTGCGCATCGTCGTGGAAGATGTCGATGCCTGCTATCTGACGCTGGGGGCGTTGCATGCGTTGTACAAGCCGGTGCCGGGACGCTTCAAGGATTACATCGCCATTCCCAAGGCCAATGGTTATCAATCTCTGCACACGGTGTTGTTCGGTCCCCACGGCATTCCGATCGAGGTTCAGATTCGTACCGAGGCCATGGACCGGATCGCCGAAACAGGCATCGCGGCGCACTGGCATTACAAGGCTGGAGATCAAACGGCTTCCGCTGCGCAACGCCGGGCCCATGAGTGGGTCAAGAGCATGATGGAGATGCAGGCCGAAACCGGTAATCCGCTGGAATTTCTCGAAGGCGTCAAGGTCGATCTGTTTCCGGACGAAGTCTATGTCTTCACCCCCAAGGGCGACATTATGGCGCTGCCACGCGGTGCGACCGGGGTGGATTTTGCCTACGCGGTGCATACCGATATCGGCAACAGCTGTGTCGCGGTGAAGATCGATCGGCGGATGACACCGCTGTCGACGCCATTGCAGAATGGCAATACTGTCGAAGTCATAACGGCGCCCCATGGCCGTCCACGGCTGGCGTGGCTGAATTACACGGTGACCGCCAAGGCGCGTCATGGCATTCGCCACTATCTGCGCAATTTGCAGGACAGTGAAGCGGTCGAGCAAGGCCGCCGTTTGCTCGACAAGGAATTGTCGGCTGCCAATTTGCCGCTGGAAAACGTCACCCACAAAACGTTGGCGAAATTGTCGCAGACACTCGGTTACAGTGATGTCGATGCGCTGTTCCGCGATATTGGCATGGGACACCGCGTCGCCAGCGTCGTGGCACGCGAGTTGCTGCCGTCGGCGGGTCAAAAGGTGTTGCAGGCGGGCGAACAGAAACCGTTGGTGTTGCAGGGCATGGAAGGCATGGTGATCAACTATGCACGCTGTTGCTCGCCCATTCCCGGCGATCCGGTGGTGGGTGTGCTCAGTGCCGGGCGCGGCATGGTCGTGCATCGCAGTACCTGCGCCAATGTATCGCGTGGCCAGATTGGCAGTGACCGGGTGGTATCCGTCGAATGGGCGGCGGAGCCGGAAGGCGTCTTCCCCGCCAATATTCGTTTGTTGACGAAAAGCCAGCGGGGCGTGTTGGCAGGTGTGGCCAACGTGATTTCCGGTTTGCAGGGCGATATCGCCAATGTCACGATCACCGATCGGGATGTCATGTCCACGATCATCAATTTCACGCTCGATGTCCGTGATCGGGATCACCTGGCCCGGATCATGCGCAAGCTGAGGAATATTCCGGAAGTCATCCGGATCAATCGGGTCTGACGCCCACCACAACAATTTCCTGGAGGTATTTCGGTTTGAACAGGGAAATCATTTCCACATCCCGGGCGCCCGGCGCCATCGGTTCCTATTCGCAGGCTGTCAAGGTTGGCGATGTTGTTTATCTGTCCGGACAGATTCCGCTGGATCCCGAAACCATGGAATTGGTCGAAGCGGGTATCGAGGCGCAGATCGAGCGGGTATTCGATAACCTCTCGGCAGTGGCCGAGGCAGCGGGCGGCAGTCTGGCCAATATCGTCAAGCTCAATGTCTTTCTCACCGATTTGACGCATTTTCCGATCGTCAACGAGGTGATGGCCCGGTATTTCAGTGAACCTTATCCGGCTCGAGCTGCCATTGGGGTGGCGGAATTGCCCAAGGGAGCGCAGGTCGAAATGGACGCCATCCTTCACCTCGGCGCCTGATTGCCGCCTGGATTTTCGCCCGTGAGCGGTTCGACGTCGCGGCGCCCGGCCGCCTCTCCGCTCGATCAGCCGGTGGAGCGGCTCAAGGGGGTAGGGCCGGTCATGGCGGAAAAGCTGGCCCGCCTGGGGTTGCGGCGCGTCAAGGACCTGCTGTTCCATCTGCCACTGCGTTATCAGGATCGAACCCGCGTTGTGCCTCTGGCAGCATTGCGCCCCGGCATGGAGGTACTGGTCGAGGGGCAGGTGACTTTCTCCGAAGTCGTCATGCGGCGACGGCGCATGCTGCTGTGTCAGCTTCAGGATGGTTCCGGGTCATTGCAACTGCGTTTCTTTCATTTCAGTGCGCGTCAGCGCCAGGCGTGGCGGCCAGGAACGCGGCTGCGTTGTTTTGGTGAAGTCCGGCGGAGCGGGGCGTTGCCCGAAATGGCGCACCCCGAGGTGACGGTGCTCGGAGCGCAGGATGCCTCAGTGGGCGAGGCACATCTGACACCTGTTTATCCATCCACTGAAGGGGTGCATCAGTTGACGTTGCGGCGTCTCACCGAGCAAGCGCTGGCCTGGCTGGAGGAGGCGCCAGACTGGTCGGAATCGGCCGGGCTGTTGACGGCCGTGCCGACACTGGCGGCCATGCGTCTGTCCGATGCCTTGCGCTATTTGCATCGACCGCCGCCAGAGGCGGATCTGGCGCTGCTGGCGTCCGGTTTGCATCCGGCTCAGCAGCGGCTGGCATTCGAGGAGTTGTTGGCTCATCAGCTGGCGCTGCGCAAGTTGCGACTCATGTCGGCCCGTTTGCAGGCCCGGCCGCTGCGGGACGTCATGGGTCTGACGGCGCGCTTCATTGCGCAATTGCCTTTTTCTCTGACTGCGGCGCAGCAGCGTGTGGTGGCGGAGATTAGTGCTGATCTGGAGCGTGCGGCGCCGATGATGCGGCTGGTGCAGGGCGATGTCGGCAGTGGCAAGACGGTGGTTGCGGCACTGGCTTGTCTGCAGGCGATTGGCGCGGGAGATCAGGCGGCACTGATGGCGCCCACCGAGCTGTTGGCCGAGCAGCATTTTCAGACGCTGTCGACCTGGCTGGCGTCGCTGGATCTGTCCGTGGTGGTGTTGCTTGGCAGCCAACCGGCGGTTCAGCGGCGTGAAGTCCTCGAGCGGATCCAGTCGGGTGAAGCGCGGCTGGTGGTTGGCACGCATGCATTGTTTCAGGATGAGGTGCATTTCGACCGGCTCGGCCTGGTGGTGATCGACGAGCAGCATCGCTTTGGTGTTCACCAGCGCATGGCGTTGCGTGACAAGGGCCGCAACGGCGGCTTGTATCCCCATCAGTTGATCATGACGGCGACCCCGATTCCCCGAACGCTGGCGCAGACGGCTTATGCCGATCTGGATTTGTCGGTGATCGACGAGTTGCCGCCGGGCCGCAAGCCGGTTGAGGTGGCTGTCCTGCCCGAGGCGCGACGGCCCGAGGTGATAGCACGGATCGCCAAGGCCGTTCGCGCTGGCAGGCAGTGCTATTGGGTCTGTACGCTGATCGAGGAATCCGAGCTGCTGGAAGCGCAGGCAGCGGAGCAGACGGCCGAGACTTTGCGTGAGGCGTTGCCTGGTGTGACGGTGGGGCTGGTGCACGGCCGGATGAAGCGCGCCGAGAAAGCGCAGGTCATGCAGGATTTCGAGTCCGGATCGATCATGCTGCTGGTGGCCACGACTGTGATCGAGGTTGGAGTCGATGTGCCCAATGCCAGCCTGATGGTGATCGAAAATGCGGAACGGCTGGGGTTGTCGCAGTTGCATCAGCTTCGTGGCAGGGTGGGGCGGGGTGATATTGCCAGCGCCTGCGTATTACTGTACGGCCATCCATTGTCTCAGGCTGGCAGACAACGGCTGGCGGCCATGCGTGAGACCAGTGATGGCTTTCGCATTGCTGAGATCGACATGGAAATTCGCGGGCCGGGAGAGTTGCTGGGAACGCGGCAGACTGGCCTGATCAATTTTCGGGTTGCGGATGTCGCCAGAGATGCTGCGCTGATTCCGCACGTCACTGCTGCCGGGGAAAAGCTGATGCGGGAAAATCCGGAACTCGCGGAGCCACTGGTGCGCCGCTGGTTGGGCGAGGAGACGGAATACCGTTTGGTCTGATGATATTGATACAGGTAAATTAATATGAACTATTGACCGTTTGTCGGGTGAAAGAGACCGTCCGGTGCTAGAATCGCTGGAGATAAGTTATGATCCCGTGACAGGTCTTCCGATTGTTTCTATAGATCTTGAACTGCGCCTGATTTTCAGGCACGGATGGCCGGCATGGAGGAATGCCTGTCAGGACTCGGGTCGGGTTCCGCAAGCTGGATCGTGGCTGCCGTGATCGGGAAGACCGGGGCATGCTCCTGATGGGCGGGATTTTCTCTCCCAGTCCGATCAATAGGGATTTTGTCACTATTCAGTCGGTAGAATAAAGGAGCCGTAATTGCTCGGATTGCCGTTTAAATGCGTCAGATCAAGGCGGGACAAGTGAGTTTGCAAGGGTAAATGACCCTCCCAACGCAGAGATGATGTGTTTCAGTGGCGGGCGAGTCGTTGCTAGGGATTTTTTCCGTGAATACGGGGTCAAAGGGATCAGCCGGGTTGATTTGACGGCTGACGTCCAGGGTGGTCATGCCTGTCAGACGATATGTCGCACAGGCCCAAGAGTAGTCTGCTTACCATGCACAACGAAAACAGGCGGGCCAGAGTTCAGACATGCTGTTTCTGAACTCTGTCGAGCAACCTCGAAAAAGGACTGACGAGAACAAGGGAACCGCGCTTCGATTGACCGGGATGGATCGGCGGGCGCGCGAGCGCGAATACATTCGCTATCTGGATGATCCATGTCCGGACACGCTCGTGGGAGTCAAGAATGCGGCGCTGGCCCGGCTTCACCAACGGGCAGCCGGCCGGATTCTCATTCCCGATACCTTTATCATCGCTGCCGATGCCTATTCGGCTTTTCTGGCTCGCAACCAGCTGATTACGCCCATCACGCAGGCGCTGGAAGACCTCGATCCTGATAATGTCACTCACCTGGTCAAGACGGCGCGCAAAATTCGCAAATGGATCATTGGCGGGCGGTATCCTGCTGGCCTGAAGCAGCAGATCACGGATGCCTGGACCGAATTGCTGGGCAGGCATTCGCAGGACATGCTGGCAGTCGTGCGCAGTTCGTTGACGGTGGAAGATATCCCGGTTGCGTCGCTCTACTCCGGCCAGCAATCCGCCTATCTCAATGTTCGGGATTTGAACAGCTTGCTCAAGGCCTGCAAGCATGTGTTCGCCTCGCTGTTCTCTGAACGCGCGATTGCCTATTGCGCCCATCATGGCATCGATCCAATGGACGTCAAGGTCGCCGTTGGTGTACAGAGGATGGTTCGTTCGGATCTCGCCGTATCTGGCGTGAATTTCTCTTTCGAGCCACAAACCGGTTTCGATGAAGTGATTTCGGTTTCGTCCAGCTATGGCCTGGGGGAAAACATCGGCAAGGGGCGAGTCAGTCCCGACGAGTTCCTGGTATCACGGACGATGCTGCAAAAGGGTTATCGCTCGATCATCAAGCGTCAGTTGGGCAGCAAGCAGACCACCACGGTGCCGGGGGGCAACAAGCTGACTGCCATGACATCCGAGGTTTCGGTGCCCATCGAGGATCGCAAGCGATTTTCACTGACGGATGATGAGGTCATCGCACTGGCGAACATGACGATGGAAGTCGAGGAATATTTCAGTGATGAGGAGGGGCGTCGTTATCCGCTGTCGATCGAATGGGCGCAAGACGGTTTCAGTGGTGAATTCCACATCATTCAGGTCGGCTACGAAAAGGTGCGCCTGTCGCCGTCTGCGACGACCTATACGGAGTACCAGCTTCAGGAGCGGGGTTGGACGCTGGCGGTGGGCGCCGGTGTCGGCCACAAGATCGTCAGCGGCGTCGCGCGGGTGGTGACCGATTTGCGCGATATCGAGTCGTTGCAATCGGGAGAAGTTTTGGTGCTGAAGGAAACCATTCCCGAAATCGCGCCTTATCTGGCGCGTGCCGCGGCGCTGGTCGCCGATCTGGGCGGGCGTTGCTGTCATTCCGCATCGATCGTGCAGACGCACGACATTCCCGCTGTGCTGGGCTGTGGTAATGCCACGGAGACCATCCGTACCGGCGATGAGGTGACGGTCGTTTGCATCGAGCGGAATATGGGTTATGTCTATGAGGGCAGGCTGGCATTCCAACGTGTCGCGCGCCCTTCCTCGAATCTGGCTCAGACCGATACCAATCTGATGTTGGTGGTTTCCAACCCGGAGATGGCATGGGAACATGGTGCGCTTCCCGCCGATGGTGCCGGTCTGGTGAAGATGGAATATGTGGTCAACTCCCACATCAAGGCGCATCCGCGGGCGATCCTCGAATATGAAGGCCAGGCACCGGATGTGCAGTTCACCATCGATGAGCTGACGGCGGGGTATCCCAGTCGCCGGGACTATTATGTGCAGAAGCTCAGCGAGGGTATCGCCATGATCGCGGCGGCTTTCTATCCGCGGCCGGTGATGGTGAGAACCAGCGATTTCAAGTCCAATGAATATGCGGCACTCTATGGCGGCGAATTCTTCGAGTCGCATGAATTGAACCCGGTCATGGGATTGCGCGGCGCGGCACGGTATTTTTCCGAGGAGTTCCAGGAGAGCTTCGCGCTGGAGTGCGAAGCCATTCGGCTAGTCCGGGAACAACTGGGTTTCACCAACGTCGAGGTGACGCTGCCGTTTGTGCGGACGGTGGAGGAAAGTCGCAAGATTACCGAGCTGATGGCCAGCTTCGGATTGCGCCGCGGAGAGAATGGGCTCAGGATCCGGTTGATGTGCGAGACACCGGCTAATGCGCTGCTGGCGGATGAATTTCTCGATAATTGTGATGGCTTGATCATCGGGACGGATGATCTGGTGCAGCTGACGGTGGGTATCGATCGTGATTGCAAGGTCTTCCAGGACTTTGATGAGCGTGACAAGTCGGTATTGAAATTGATCTATCTGGTCATCGAAGCCTGCCATCGTCGCGACAAGTCGCTTGCAGTCTGCGGCAGCATGGTGACTCGATATCCTGAACTCGTTCGCTGGTTCGTAGAAAAGGATGTGGGCGGCATCATCGTACCGCCAGAGGAATTCTTTGCGACGCATTCAGTGGTGAGCCGGGCCGAAGCGCTACGTAAATCCCGGTCAGAAGGAAAAGTGGCTGCCACATTGCTCCGCTCTGCCTGAATAGGGGGCGCTATCTGGGAGGTGAGACATGACGCTGGACTACCGTCACATACTGGCGTCCATCGACTTTTCCCCGGTCTCCCGGGAGGTCATTCGAAAGGCGGACAAGCTACGCCGGGTCGATGATGCACGCCTGACGATCGTTTCCGTCGTCGAAGAGGTTCCGGTCTATGCCGAGCCGTTCGGCGAGTTCTCGGCACCCTCGCTCGATGCGGAATATTGGCGTGATCTGCACACCATGACCCGCAAACGACTGGAGACATTCGTTGCCGATCTGCTGGGTGATGCGCCCCGGGGCGTGGAGGTGCTGAGCGGCGCACCGAAGGCCGAGATTCCCCGCTACGCCTCGGAAAACGGTATTGACCTGATCGTCATGGGCAGTCACGGGCATCGGGGTGTGTTCGCCATGCTCGGTTCGACCACCGACGGTGTGATCCATCGAGCCGAGTGCGATGTGCTGACTGTCCGTTCAAGAGCCGATTGAGTGAGTGCGTAGCCCGAATTGCTCACTGGATCGGTTGCAGTCGTGACCTTGCGAGAAACTCGCGTCAGTCCAGATATCGCGCCAGCATGGCGTAGCGTGTATCGGTCATCTCAAGCGGAATGCGAACATGGTGCCCGCTGCCGGGCGCCACATCGATTGCCTGGCCTTGCTGGTTCTCGATATGTTCGAGTACGAAGTCCTGGTTGCCTTGCGGAGTGATCAGCTCGAGTCTGTCTCCGCGACAAAAGCGGTTCTTGACCTCCACTTCCACCATGCCGTGCTGATCGTCGGCACCGGTGATTTCGCCGACGAATTGTTGTCGATGCGATTTCGATGCGCCTTGCAAATAATTTTGTCGTTCCTGTGAGTGATGGCGCTGGTAGAAACCGTCGGTATAGCCCCGATGGGCAAGGTTTTCCAGCACACCGATCAATGCCGGATCGAACGGTTTGCCTGCCAGGGCATCATCTATGGCTTGCCGATAGGCCTGGGTGGTGCGAGTCACATAGTAATGGGATTTGGTCCGGCCTTCGATCTTGACGCAGTCGATACCGATCTCGACCAGGCGATGAATGTGTTCGATGGCGCGCAGGTCTTTGGAATTCATGATATAGGTGCCGTGCTCGTCTTCCATGACCGGCATCAGTTCACCCGGCCGGTTCTTTTCTTCGAGCAGGTAGATCTGGTCGGCCAGCGGGTGGCGAGCCTCCGCAGCTGCGCCTGCGTTGTTCAACGCTTGTGCGGGCAGTGTATCCGGTTGCGGGACGATGACGCTTTCGGCATTGGTGGTGGCCGAATGGGTTTTGTATTCCCATCGGCAGGCGTTGGTGCAGGTGCCCTGGTTGGGGTCGCGGTGGTTGAAGTAGCCGGATAGCAGGCAGCGACCGGAATAGGCGATGCAGAGGGCGCCGTGGACGAATACTTCGAGTTCTGTGTCCGGGCAGGCCTGGCGGATTTCCTCGATCTCTTCGAGAGACAGTTCGCGCGACAGAATGATGCGTTCGATGCCAACATTGTGCCAGAACCGGACTGCGGCATGGTTGACGGTGTTGGCTTGTACCGACAGATGGATGGGCATTTCGGGCCAGCGTTCACGTACCCACAGGATGAGTCCGGGATCGGCCATGATGAGGGCGTCCGGCCCCCATTCGATCACGGGTTCCATGTCGGCGATGAAGGTTTTGAGCTTGGCATTGTGCGGCATGCTGTTGACGGTGAGGAAGAACCGTTTGCCAAGCTGGTGGGCGCGGGCGATGCCCTGGCCGAGGGTGTCACCGTGGAATTCGTTGTTGCGCACGCGCAGGCTGTAGCGTGGTTGGCCGGCGTAGACGGCGTCCGCACCGTAGGCGAATGCGTAGTTGAGGCTTTTCAGTGTACCGGCGGGCGCCAGTAGCTCCGGCTTTTTCACGCGAGGTTACCTGGTTGGCTTGTCTCTGGTTCCGACAGCAGGGCTGGATCGGGCCATGGATTGTAACCGAGATGCTGTTGTAGGGGCGATTTCCATGCTGTGGCGGCGGGTTCGGTTCCGGGCCGGCGGGGTGGTTTCGGGGGGTGCTCAAGCCTGCTATTCTCGCCTTCGGGTTTTCGACTGGCTGTGCGCTCAATTCCACGGCATTGGATGACTGACTGGGAATTTCCGTGAGTCCGAAGAACTGGTTTTTCGTTTTTCTTCTGCTGGCCTTGCTGACGGTGGCGGCTTTGTATGTGACGGACAAGGCGCCGCGGGTGACCATTGATATGGCCGCCTTGCCTTCACAGGATGCGTTGTTGAAGCAGGGGGAATACCTGGTGACGATTGCCGGTTGTGATCATTGTCATACCGATGTCGAGCACCAGGGACCGCGCTTGGCAGGGGGGCGCAAGTTGTCGACGCTGTGGGGGGACTTTTATCCACCCAATATCACGCCTGACAAGAATAGCGGCATTGGCGATTGGCGGCTGGAGGATTTCGTGCGTGCCATGCGGTACGGTTTCAGTCCGTTGGGCACCCACTATTACCCTGTGTTTCCATACACGGCTTATACGCGCATGTCGGATGAGGATCTTGCTGCCATCTTCACCTATTTACGTTCTGTCGAGCCGGTGGAGCGGTATTCGCGGCCACATTCGACGGCATGGTATGTCTGGCGGGAGGCACTGCGGTTCTGGAAGAAGTTGTATTTTTCACCGGGCGTGTTGGCTGCCGATCCATTGCGGAATGCACGCTGGAATCGAGGGCGTTATCTGGCTGAAGCCATCGGGCATTGTGAGGAATGCCACACACGCCGTAATTCGGTGGGAGGGCTGAGCCGTTCGGTGCGTTATTCCGGGGATCCTGACGGAGTGTTCGGAGAGCCGGCGCCCAATATTTCATCGTCCCGGCGCAAGGGTATCGGGAAATGGACGAAGCGGGAGTTGATGGCTTTTTTCCGCACGGGCGTGCGGCCGGATGGAACGCGGGTGAAGGGGCAGATGGCCGAGATCGTGTCCCGTTCCCTGAGCCATTTGACAGAGGCCGACAACGAGGCGCTGGCTGAATATGTCAAGGCGATACCGGAGGTGCCCTGAGCAGGCCTGTTGTCTGGTCTTTGATGCTGGCCGGCTGTTACTGGAACAGGTAGGCGGCACCAATCCGGGTTTTGGCGTCGCTGTCAGGATCAGACGGGTTCCGTTCAACCCCGGGCGCACCGATCAGGGAGCGGCCACCATCGACACTCAGGCTGATGCCGAAACGGTCGTACTCGTTGATGAAGTTCGGCAGAAACAGTTTTTTCTCTTCCCAGCGATCCCCATTTTTGACGATCAGGTAGGCAGCGCCCGCGCCTTCCAGATGGCTATGGTCGTTGTGCGAGGGAATCTCCCACGATCCGGTGACGATCAGTTGATCGCCCTGCCAGGCGACACGGTCACCGAACAGGCTGTAGTCTCCGGTCTGAAAGGCTTTGAGTTTTTGCCGCAGCTGAAACTGTTCGCCCGCTTGCTGGTAGATATAGACCGCGCCCTGGGTCAGCGGGCCATGGTCGGGGTCTTCACATTGGGCGCCGATGGCCAGCTTGCCACCGGAGAGGTCAACGCTGAAACCGAAGCGGTCGCCCGGGCCTTCGCCCTGCAGGGTCTGCATCAGTTTCCAGGTGCCGGCTTCGTGGCGGTATAGCCGGACGGATCCCGCGTCGGGATCATCACTGGTGCTGCAGTCGGGTTGGTTGAAGGCGCCGATGGCCAGCAGATCGCCGTCGAGGTCGATGTTGGCAGCGTATTTGTCGCTGGACCCAATGCCTGCTTCGCCAACGGTGGCTTCGTATCCCCAGCCGTTGTTGCCATTCTGATGGAAGAGGAATACCTGGCCGGAGTCACTGCCATTGTCGGGGCCGAGCAGGCTCGCCACGGCCAGCCGTTGTCCGTCGAGCGCGACCTGGTAACCGAAGCGGTGTCCCGCTTGGGGCGAAGGCGCGGTCAGCGCGTGGGTTTGCTGCCATTGACCGCTGGAATTGCGGGCATAGATGTAGACCTTGCCGGCATTGAAGCGGTTGTCGACCGCGCGTTGCATGGCGCCAATGATGAGGGTATTGCCCCGTAGCGCCAGGCTTTGTCCGAAACGGTCGCCGGAGCTGCGGTCGCTCAGGCTCAGTCGTTGCTGGAGGGTCCAGCCCTGGTCGTTGCGTGCATACACGTACACCGCGCCGCTGCCATTAGCTTCCTCGGGCGCGCCAATGGCGAGGGTATCGCCGGACAATGCGGTACTGAATCCGAATTGCGCGCCTTTCTCGGGGCGACTGGAGAGCAGCCGTATGTTGCCGCCGAATTCGGCTGTCGAACGGCGGGTGATCTGCACGGTGTAGGTCTGGGTCGCGCTTTTGTCTGCCGAAAGAATCCGGATTTCGATTCGATTGACGCCTTCATGCAGCGCAACGGGTGATGAAGGTACGCCGGGCGTGAGGGGATGGCCGTTCAGGGTCACGGTATTGCCCGTGTTGGTGGAAACCAAGACATGCACCGCATCGACCAGTGCGCCCGCCGTCGCAGTGTAGTCTTTCTGTTCGGCCTGGAAGATCTGGTCGAGCGGGATTTCCAGCAACTTCAATGCGCTCAGGGTCGCATCACCCGGATTACCGTTGTCTGTCGAGCCCGGAGGGGTGCCGTCTCCGCCGTTACCTGCGTTACTTCCGCCATTGCCGGCATCACCTCCGTCACTACCGCTATCTCCGGGCTGTTCACCGTCTGGAATCTTTCCTCGATAGATCTCGAACCGGTATTGGGTTTGAGAGCTGCCGTCTTTCGACTGTACCGTGATCCTGACGAGGTTGCGGCCCGGCGCGAGTGCAATGGGTTTGCCGGGCAGGCCATCGGTGACGCGCTTGCCGTTGACTTCGATCCGCGCTTCGGCGTTGCGCGCATAGGCCGTGATCCTCACGGTTGGGGTGTCGGCATCGAGTTCGGCCTGGTAGTCGAGCGTGTCGGGATGGAAGGGCGGCGTCAGTCGTCCGCTGGATAACGTCACCAGGCGCAAATGTGAATCACCGGCGGTTCGGGTGCTGTCGATGCAGCCGCCGAGCAGGACAATCAGCAGGGGGAAGAGAAAAAGCGTATGGAGCCGAATGTTTTTCATGGAACCGACCTGTTTGATCTGCCTCAAGCCTACACATCTTTGAGACCTGCGTCATGCTTACTGGTTCGAATTTTTACACTCCGGAGCAATTCGGCGATTTCCTGGTCGGAGGGTAGTGTAGCCGGCGGGCTAGCCCGGATTTCTCACAGGG
>CAZTJP010000031.1:0-14086 GCA_964613895.1 uncultured Thiotrichales bacterium
CCTGGCTGGTCGAAAAAATCTAGAAAATCGCCTGGATGAGCAGTTGTACCCGCTCGTGACCTTCGTATTCGTTCAATGTCAGCTGGTAGGCGATATGAATCGTTTCACCTGGCCCGGGCAGATCATCACGGACTTCGAACAACAAGGCATCCACTGGCGGCGCGCCGGTGACCGAGAGACGGAACCGGGTGTAGCCACCACGCAGGGTCTGCCTGCCGATGACAGTAAATCTGCCATCGAAAACGGGCTCGGGGAACTGCTGCCCCCACGGTCCACAATTTCTCAACAAATGGGCGGTATGGATCGAGAGATCACCCGCGGCAATCTCGCCATCGGAAACCACGATGGCCCTGAAACAATCCGGCGGCGCGGAATCCCGGATGGCCTCGATGAAGCAATGCTGGAATTCATCGAGATGTGCTCGTCGTAATGACAACCCCGCCGCCATGGCATGGCCGCCAAACTTCTCGATCAGATGTGGCGCCCGAGTGTCGATACGCGCCAATACATCACGCAAATGGATGCCCGGAATCGAGCGACCGGAGCCTTTGCACAAATCCCCATCCGCTGTCGGCGCAAATGCAATCACGGGCCTGTGGAACCGTTCCTTGAGCCGTGAGGCCACCAGGCCAACGACCCCCTCATGCCAGACATCCGAATACAGACTCAACCCCCAAACCGGCCCATCGTCCTCCAACCGAACCTGCTCACATAACCGTTCTGCCTCGAGCTGCATATCCGCCTCAACCTGACGCCGCTCACGGTTGAAACTGTCCAGCTCAGCGGCCAGCGCATCCGCGGCTGGCGCATCATCTGTCAACAGACACTCGATCCCGATCGACATATCATCGAGTCGGCCAGCCGCATTCAGACGAGGGCCCACCACGAACCCCAGATCCGTGGCAACCGTCTTGCGATGATTTTTCCCGGCAATACGCAGCAACGCCAACAGCCCGGCACAAGCCCGCCCCGATCGAATCCGGCGCAACCCCTGCTCCACCAGAATACGGTTATTGCGATCCAGCGGCACCACATCCGCAACCGTCCCCAAGGCCACCAGATCGAGAAAATCCGCCATCACCGGCTCTTCCAGCCCCCGATCATCGAACCAACCGCTGACGCGCAGCCGTTGTCGCAAGGCAGCCATCAGATAGAACACCACCCCTACGCCAGCCAGCGCCTTACTCGGGAATGTATCCCCTGGCTGGTTCGGATTGACGATGGCACAAGCGGCCGGCAGCGCCTCTGGCGGAAGATGGTGATCCGTGACAATGACATCGATGCCGAGCGCGCGAGCGCGTGCCACACCTTCCCGACTGGAAATGCCATTGTCCACAGTCAGGATCAGCGCCGGTGGATCATCCGCCACCACATCGAGCAATTCCGGCGTCAACCCGTAACCATAGTCGAACCGGTTTGGAATGAGATAATCGAGGCGGGAGGCGCCGAATTTCCTCAAACACCGCAACGCCAGCGCCGTACTGGTGGCGCCGTCGGCATCATAATCGCCAACGATCAATACCGACTGCTCGTCACGCAACGCCACCTCCAGCCGATCGACTGCTGCGTCGATATCCTTCAGCAAACGGTAGTCCGCCAGGTCACTGAGTTGGTACCGGACCTCCTCGAGGGATTCGATTCCCCGTGCCGTATAGAGCCGTGCCAGCAACGGGTGAAGCCCCTGCAGCCCGCTCGCAGATGCCGGGATTTGGCGACGTTCCAGATGTTTTTCCGCGCGCTGCACCCCCGTGAACCTATTGACAGAATGCCGCCAGAGATCGGGGCCGACGCCAGAAACGATAACGCCCGAAACGACGGATATCGAATCGCCAGCCTCCCGATATCACACTCAGCCGGCCAATCTCCCCCCGCTGAAGCGCCGCGTTCAGTGTCGGAAGATATTGCTGATCGAAATGCGCCAGATGCATTCTCCAGGCCGCATAGTCGTCATAACGGGCTGCATCCAGCAAGCCGGGATAGATATCGAGCAACCGCTGACACCCCTGCGCCAGGCCGGTCTGGAAATCTGCCACGCCGGGAATGCCGCTGGCCTCCACCATCGCCATGGCGAAAGTATTGTCATGAGTCACTGCGCCATCGTAATGTGGTGACATTGAAGACGCTGGCAGTTCTCCCCCGCCCCACAGCCACAGGCTATTGATTGGCAACTTACGCCGACTCTCACGCAAGGCATTGATTTCACTATTGAACAACAGCATTTGCAGCTCATTGAGAAAGCGACTCCACCAACGCTGGCCCGCTCCCGCCGGCAAGCGATGATTGACCCCTTCTCCCGCGGCCTCGGACAATGGCGTCGATATCAGCGGCGGCGCATCCGAGAGTGCCAGGTAGCCCGCTCCCTGATGCCAACTGAATCGCCCCCCCACAGGTTGGACGTATTCATCGATCAATGTTTCCAGCAATCGGCATTCATCCGGCTCAAGCGACAACTGGCTGCCCTCGACCAAAACCAGATCCGAAATGCCTTGCCGCAGATAGACCGGATCTGCCCGGCAGACCACCTGCCCCTGCAAACCGGAGAGCAAGCGTCCCACAGGCAATTCCTGGCAAGTGGACGCATTAGGATACAACAGATTCCACAGACCACGTTCGAAACCGGCTGCCGGGATGCATGTTCGGGCAGCGCCTCGGATCAGGGTGGACAAAAACGGCGCTTCCGGTTTTTCCGCGTAACTCAGATCCCAATCGGACAGACGGTCGAACAGACCGGGCAAGAGTAAATCGACGGTGGGCTTCATGATTGCGACTGAATAATTGGGGACTGAGGCGGTGTAAAACCGTCGATTCGACCAGGCCATGCTGAAAATTGTGAACTACCACTCAGTCCCGGGGATGAACGGTATGATTTCGCAGATCGGGGAACGACACAATCCGTCGATAACAGATAGACTAATACGCGTACATTCATTGGATGTGACTCCTCCTGAGTTATTCTGCCGCCCACAAAGGGCGGCGTTTTTTTGCCCGGTTTATTCTTCCCCCTCGCGTGAACCGATTTTCATCCGGGCCAGCATGCGTGAGAAATTTCCCGGATTGACATAGTGGATAATATCCTTGCCCCGGTTCTGAATCGTGACCAGAATCCCCCTCGAAGGGTAGAGCCACAGCCGGGTATTCTCGTTCAGCGTCCTGATGGATGCCGGTTCGCCAAAACGGGCGCGCAGCAGTTTGCCCTCGACATGATAGGAAGGCACATAGCTGGCTTCCTCGATTGGCAGTGACATCGCGCGGCGTGCATCCGCCTCGCTCAGGCTGAAACGGTAATCACCACTGGGGCCGGGTTCCGGCCGCCCGCCGCGTGACTGCATCGCTGCCAGCAAGGCGGGCGCCGCCTTGAGCCTGACAATCATTTTGACCTGGAACGGGCCCAGCAGCAGCCGCTCGAAATACCCTTCGAGATCGAGTGTTCCATCGCTGCTTCGGAACAGTGCCAATGACGGGTACCCACCCCAACGTTCTTGCGCCTCAGCCAGCGTCGTTTTCTCCAGTTCGATGCCAAAGACCTCGATGTGCTGCTGATCGTTGATATTGGTCTGCCATGGCAGGTTGTCATAGGAAGACGGTGGCTGTTGACAGGCCGTCAGCAAGACAAGCGCGATGATCAGCAATGTGATCGACTGACGTTGTCTCAAACGACGGCAGAGCGCCGGGAAAGCATTACCCGGGAGGCGACCCACCCGGTCATGGTCAAAAATGGTCACGCCTGTGCTCGCTTGAAGGACACGTCTGGAATCCAGCGGACCAGCGCCGTGTCAGATGAACTTGTAGAAAATGTTGAGTGCTGGACGGTCATCCACCAGCTTCCCGAGACTGATCTCACCTTCTCCCAGCAAGGGCGTCTCTTCGCGGCGTACATAATACGCCTTGCCTTGCTGCGGTCGAATATAGGTGCCATTGGTACTCTGATCACGCAGTATGAATTTGTCCCGCCGGAACTCGATGAAAGCGTGCTGGCGTGACACCATGGTGCCGTTGATGGTCAGATTGCAATCAAGGTCACGACCAATGATGAACGTGCTGGTATCCGGCAACAGATCGAACTCCAAACCACAGTTGCGCAGCTTGAGCACTTTGGAGCCAGGGCGCGCGATGTCCAACCCGGTCATCACGCCGGTGAGATCACCGCTGCCCTTCCAGAGAATTTCGTGCAGTTCGACCGGCTCGCTACGACCCTTGACGGCAATCCTGTCGATATAGCGCTCGGGAATGTCGAAATATTTCGGCAACCGCTCGATCGTCTCCCGCGTTGTCAGAATCTGACGTGCCTTGGCCGCCGAGGTGACCCGGGCGGCCACATTGACCGTATCGCCAAACACATCGCCTTCGGTAATCAATCCAAGCCCCGAGTGCACGCCGATGTGCATCTTGATCTCGTTGTCTTCGAAAACATCGTCTTCGGCCAGCGCTTCGTGGATGGAACAGGCCGATACGATGGCCTGCTCCGCCTTGTCGAACATGCACAGAATGTCGTCACCCGCCGTCTTGATGACACGTCCCTTGTTACGTTCGACCAGGTCTTGAACCAGCCCGAGACATTGCGAAATCGTATATTGGGCTTCGATATCCCCCAACCGCTCGTACAGACCGGTGCTGTCCACCACATCCGCAAACATGATGGTGTATTCTTCCTGCTGGGGTCCTCTCATTGATCGGTGATCCACTCTGGCTGCACATAGGGTCAGGCTGAAAGAATATCATACCGCACACAAATTATGTGGCGTGCGCAGATGGTGAGACGCCAGTGAGCTTTTCCAGCGACTCCGCCGCAATCTCGCGGACATCCGGATCAGCATCCTGAAGACAAGCTTCCAGCCACGGAACTGCTTTCCGGGTCGCAGTGAACCCCAGATAGTGACAGGCATCCGCACGAATCTGGGGCGATGCATGCTGGCTGAGTTTGCCGAATGCGTCCACCCGGGCACTCAGCAACTCATCGCCGTCCAACTCCTCGAGCAATGCACCCAGACCGATCCGCACGTTAGTCGAAGTCTGCTCGGAGCCCAGCAACATCAACAGCCCCTCCATGAAGGCCGGATCCCGCTGCACCCACGCCAGCGCGCCCTCGAGGTCTCCGGTTGTCAGACGCTCGGCAAGATAGTCCGCCTTGCCTTCCACGGAGGCAGACTTTTTGACCCAGGCTTCCAGCTCACCAGGAGAATACTCACCCTGAAATTCCAGCCCATTGATGCTGAACCAGGGTACCGAACGAATATTGTGCGTCGAAGCGATATCCGGAACCCGCTCGATATTCACGACTTCCAGGCGCGCCAGCTCACCTTTCTTGACCAACTCACTGAAAGCATTGAGCACTGCCGCGCAATGCGGGCAGCCGCGACTCACCACCAGCAAGGCTTGGTTCACTTGTTCGACCATCACAACCCCTCAAGTACCTGATGCAAACCCGATTGGCGATGGTCCGACGGGCAAACCAAAATCGCCAGGATAGATGACATCGACAAGGTATAGCCCGGCCGCCGGCGCCGTCACGCCCGCCTGGCGACGATCACGCAAGGCCAGCAACTCCGCCAGCCACGTCTCAGGCCGTGCTCCCCGTCCTACTTCGAGCACTGAACCCACGATATTACGAACCATATGATGCAGGAAAGCGTTGGCATGTATATCGATATAGATCAAATCACCCTCGCGGCTGGCAGCGGCATGCAGCACGCACCGGTTTGGATGTCGCGCCTGACAACCCTGGGCGCGAAAGCTGCTGAAATCGTGCTCACCCAACAGTGGCGCCAACGCCCGATGCATGACTGCGACATCCAGCGGTTGACGCACCAACGCGACCCGCCCTGCCAACAGTGCCGAACGATTGGGGCGATTGAGAATCACATATCGGTAACGCCGCTCCGCGGCCGAAAAGCGGGCATGAAATGTTTCAGGCACGATCCGGACCCAGCGCAACGCAATATCATCCGGCAGATGCGTGTTCCCGCCCAACAGCCATGACCGTTCACTGCGTTGGGCAACGGCATCGAAGTGGATCACCTGGCCTTGGGCATGTACGCCGCTGTCGGTCCGCCCCGCGCACTGCACAGTCACCTCATGATCCGCCACACGGCTCAATGCACGCTCGACCTGCGCTTGAACCGATGGTGCATGGGCCTGCCGTTGCCAACCCGCATAGCCGGCTCCCTGATACTCGACACCTGCCGCAATTCTCACAGATTGCACTCCAGCAAAAGGGCCAGACGATCATCGTCTGGCCCTCCATACACTCTGGACTCGCCTGGATTTCTCACCGGGTCACATAGCGAGGCCGCTCAAGGTGGTGTGATGACTGGCGTTCGTGCCCGAGAGCCGCACAGGCGTGGTCGACACTACGTCAAGCAGCCGGACGACCGAGTGAACGACAGTCAGCGCGCCGAATTGGGCGGTCGCAGTCGCAATCCTGTGCGAAATCCGGGCCAGAATCAGGACTTGTCGAGCTGCTCGAGCAGCTTTTTCGCTTCGGCCTTCTGTGCATCGTTGCCGCGGACGGCAACCTCCTCCAGTGCTTCGCGTGCCCCCTCATCGTCCCCCATATCGATATAGGCCTTGGCCAGATCCAGCTTGGTCCCAACCTGGTCAACGCCAGAGCCGATATCGGTGAACTCGCTATCGAGATCGGAGAACGTGAAGTCCTCTTCATTATCGTCTGCCTTGCTCAGACCAATACCTGACGCAATTGCAGCACCTGCTGCCTTGGCCTTGTCAGTCAGACCAATCGCTGTATCCTTGGCAGAAGAGACGGCAGAACCCGCGCCTTCGACCAGCTCATCTTTCAGATCACCCAGTTCATCGAGCTTGATTTCCTGGCTCTTGTCCGCTTCGGCCAGGGACGCTGCACCTTCAGTCGCCACTGACTGGTTCAACTCGTCCAGTTCGGGTAATTCGAACTCTTGGGAGCTGTCGGTGTTCGCCAGTACATCCTTGATATCATCATCGCTGATCGACACGGTTTCCTGGCCATCTTCGACTTCCGGCAGTTCGTCCAGATCGACAGCGGCCAGATCGGGACGATCCTTGCGAATACTGCCAATCGTCAGATCTCCCGGATCGGCGTTCTTGAACAAGTCATGATCGGGCAACAGATCCTTGCCCATCACAATGACCCGTTGCCAAAGCCCCTCATCGCCATCCTTGAGATTGCGATGCAGCTGCTCCGCCACCTCGGCGAATGCATCGCGATTGCTGGTCGCGTGATAGGCTTCGAGCAACTTGGCCTGGTAGTCATTGCGCTCGGGATGCTTTTCGACTGCCGGTTTCAGCAGATCGATTGCCTGGTCGTGCAGTCCGTAAGCGAGATAGACATTGGCTTCCGACAGCACTTCATCTTCGGCGCCAGCCACGTCGACCGAGGACAAATCCTCTTGCTGAAGATCGAGTTCCTCAGCTGACAACTGGATGGAATGACTGCCAGCTTCTTCTTCGACCAGATCCTTGTCGAGATCGATATCATCGATTTCAGCATCCGGAAGTTCATTGTCGTATTCGGTGGCGACATCCTCGACTTCATGCTCGGGCAGCGACTCCGCCTCGGTTTCCTCGACAACGGTATTGAGATCCTCCGAACTGGTCGCGGTCGCATCGATGATGGTTTCGTCCTGACGGCCCTTTTTCCGCGAAGCGAACCATGCGAGCAAGGCCAGAAGAAACAACCCGCCTGCGCCGCCGAGCAACAACTTGCTCGGGTTACGCTTGAGATCATCCAGCATGCCAACCGGCTGTTCGGACGCCGCTTGCTCCGGCTCGGTGATCGCCTCTTCGGTGGTAGCCTTCTCCGGTTCGGCCGCAGGCTCTTGCGCTGGCGCGGCTTGCTCGGCAGGTGCTTGCTCCGCTTCTGGCGCTGCCGGTTTTTCCGTTTCAGCGGCAGGCTGCTCGGGGGAAGCCGCCTTGGCCGTTTCTTCGGCGGCCGGTTTTGCTTCTTCAGCCGCCGGCGCATTCTCCTTCGGCAACAATCCGCCTGCCGCCGCCGGTTCGGACTCACCACTGGATTCGGGCTTGGCTTCCGCTTTCTCTGCCTGCTTTCCGCCCAGAGATTTCTGCAGTTCCGCCAGTTGCTCGTCCTTCAGTGTGATCAGACGTTCCTTGGCAGCCAGCAGACCTTCGAGTTCCTCGACACGAGACTTGAGTTCGGCCGCTTCCTGGGTTTTCGAAGCCAGCTGCTCCTTGATGGCATCGATCTCTCCCGGCTTACCCTCGGCTGTACCGGTTGCGCTCTTGCCACCTTTTTCAGGCGCGAGAATCTCCAGTCCCGGTGTCTCCGCCTTGGCAACCTTGCCGCCGGGCACTTCGACAGCCTGAGGTGTCTTGCCCTCGGCCAGATCGTTGATGCCTGGCACCTTGCCCTTGGCGGCATCCATCGCTTCCTGCGGCGCTGGCGCCTTGGCCAAGGCCTTGCGATATTTCTTCCATGCACTGCCACCATTGGCGGCGAGAATCGAGCGTGCTTTCGCCGTCGACATCGACGCCAGAGTGGAATCGTCCGGAATCCTCAACACGAAACCGGATTTGAGCTTGTTGATATTGGAACCGACAAATGCCGACTTGTTAGCGGCAAACAACGCCGCCATCATCCGCGTCAGGCTGACATTGTCAGGCCGTAGCTGGCCCGCGATACCCGACAGCGTATCGCCGCGCGCTACTTTGTATTGGTTGCCCGACACCGCCGGGGCCGCCTCTTCAGCAGGCATTTCGGCCACGAACGTCGGTTGATGCTCGACAAAGATCTCTGTCGTGCCAGGTGCTTCATCGATACTCGAATAGGTTGCCCCACCAGACGGCGCTTCTTCCGGCTCTACTTCTTCCGGCTGTGCTTCTGCAACAGGCTGCTCTTCAACGGTTTCCGTTTCAGCTGCCGGTTGCGGCTGCTCGGCACCTTCCACGAAAGGTGGCAAACCTTCATCGAGGTTGCCACTGGCCACGGACGCACCTGTACCTTCATCCGTTGCTTCTGCCTCGACCGGCGCGGCCTCTTCGACAGGATAGGTCTCCGCTTCTTCAACCGCTGCTGCCTCGGCCACCTGAGCGGTTTCCTCAACAGGCTGGGAGGCGATCGGCTCAACCGGCTCGACCGGCAGACCCTCTTCCACCGGATAGGTTTCCGCTTCACCGGCTGTCGCTTCGGCGGCCTTGGTGTCCGGTCCGGTAAATACCGGCTGCGCGGCAGCCACCGGTGGCGCACCGGCATTGTCGCTGAGTACCGGCGGATCGAGCAGCACGGTGTATTCACGCAACAGCTTGCCTTTTGGCCAGGTTACTTCGATCACGAAGTTGACGAAGGGCTCCTGGATACTGCCCGGGGATGTGACCTTGATGACAGGAACGCCATTTTCGACGGTTGGAACAAACCGCAACTGATCAAGTACGGCCGTGCGTTCGATACCCACTTGGTCGAATACAGCTTCCGGTGCGAGATGCACCGACACGTTCTTCACTTCAGCCGGTGTGGTCGATACCAGTTCGATCTCGGCATCCAGTGGCTGGTTCAACGCAGAATTGGTCGTAATCTCCCCCAAACCCAATGCGTAACTGAGGGATGGAGCAAGAACCCCTGCGATAGCTAATCCTAATGTATGTTTACGCACTACCCTATCCTCTTGAAAAATAAATGGTTTTCATAACATCTACGCGTTTTCTTGGGGATCTGTTCCTTTTGAAAAGCGTTCCTGCATACACATCATTTGTTGATTTGACTCTAAGTATATTAGCTAACTATAGGTTATTCAAAGTTTTTCTTCAAAATCTCTGCAATCTGAACACTGTTCAGCGCGGCGCCTTTGCGGACATTGTCCGAGACAACCCACAGATTCAGCCCTCGTGGATGGGAAATATCTTCCCGGATCCGCCCCACGAACGTGGCGTCCTTGCCGACCGCATCGGTCGCTGCGGTTGGCCATCCGCCATCTTCACGCGCGTCCATCACCGTCACGCCCGGAGCCTTTTCCAGCAACGCTCTGGCTTCGTCGGCCGAGAGTTTGTCACGGGTTTCGATATGCACCGCTTCGGAATGCCCGTAGAATACCGGAACCCGAACCGCAGTGGGATTGACCAGAATTTCGTCATCCTCGAAGATCTTGCGGGTCTCCCATACCATTTTCATCTCTTCCTTGGTGTAGCCGTTGTCCTGGAACACATCGATCTGCGGCAGCACATTGAAGGCAATCTGGCGCGGATACACACTCGGCTCGATGGGTTGGCCGTTGAGCAATCTGGCCGTCTGCATCGACAGCTCCTCGATTGCCTCCTTGCCAGTACCGGAGACGGCTTGATAGGTCGCGACATTGATACGCTCGATCCGCGCCGCATCATGCAGGGGTTTGAGCGCCACCAGCATCTGTATGGTCGAACAATTGGGGTTGGCAATGATACCGCGATTGGTATATTGCGCGATGGCATGCGGATTCACTTCGGGCACCACCAGCGGAATGTCATCGTCGTAGCGGAACTGGGATGTGTTGTCGATCACCACACACCCGGCCTCGGCCGCTCGGGGCGCATGAATTTTCGACACCGAGGCACCCGCCGAGAACAATCCAATCCGAACCCGGGAAAAATCGAAAGTCTCCAGATCCTGAACCACCAGATAACGGTCACCGAACCGCACGCGCTTGCCGGCAGAGCGGGCACTCGCCAATGCATGGACTTCGCCAACCGGAAAGTTCCGCTCGTGCAAGATCTCCAGCATGGTCTCACCGACCGCGCCAGTGGCGCCAACTACCGCTACATCGTAGGTTTTACTCATGGCTCTGTTCGCAATCCTCAGTTCGCCTGCGCACGCAGCGCATCCACAACCGCATCGCCCATGGCGACCGTTCCTATCTCAATGGATCCTTCGGTCCAGATATCCGCTGTCCTGAAGCCTTCATCCAGCACCTGGCCCACGGCCTTGTCGATGGCATCGGCCAGTGCGGGCTGTTCGAGGCTGTGACGCAGCATCATCGATACCGACAAAATGGTAGCGAGCGGATTCGCTTGCCCCTGACCGGCGATATCCGGTGCGGAACCATGGATCGGCTCATACATGCCTCGCCCGTTCGCATCCAGTGAAGCCGATGGCAACATGCCTATCGAGCCGGTCAGCATCGCTGCAGCATCAGACAAGATATCGCCGAACATATTGCCGGTCACCATGACATCGAACTGCTGGGGGTCACGCACCAGTTGCATCGCCGCATTGTCGACATACATATGGGACAGTTCGACCTCGGGGTAATCACGCGCCACGGATTCGACCACCTCTCGCCACAACTCGGAGACTTCCAGCACATTGGCCTTGTCCACCGAACAAAGGCGCCGGTCCCGCTTCATGGCGGTTTCACAAGCCACCCGGGCGATGCGCGCCACTTCGGACTCGGAATAGATCAACGTATTGAAGCCTTCCCTTTCACCGTCATCCCGCTCACGAATGCCGCGCGGCTGACCAAAGTAGATGCCACCCGTCAGTTCGCGCACGATCATGATATCCAGACCACTGACCACTTCCGGCTTCAACGTCGAGGCCTCGGCCAGTTGGGGATAAAGTATTGCCGGACGCAGGTTGGCGAACAGGGCCAGTTCGGAACGCAGCCCGAGCAACCCTCTTTCGGGACGATGCTCACGTGGCAACGATTCATACTGTGGCCCGCCAACGGCACCCAACAATATCGCATCCGCTGCTTTCGCCAGCGCCAGCGTCGAGTCGGGCAACGGTGAACCCGCGGCATCATATCCCGCGCCGCCAACCGGTGCTTCTTCGATTTCAGCCGCAAACCCGAATTCGGTTTGCAGTGTTGCCAGCACCTTTTTGGCTTCGGCAACGATTTCTGGCCCGATGCCATCACCTGGCAACAACAGTATCTTGTGCATGGGAATACTCTGGGTATCTCGGGAAGAGAATGTGTCTGGGTGCGCGAACGCCCGGCGCCAGTGAAACCGGGCCAGGCAATATGATTATCCATTCAGTTGACAAACGGACGCTATTCTACACCAGTCGTCGCCGTAACTTAACCTGTCAGCAGGAAAAATCCCCTGTTCATGCGAATAACCACGGCGCTTCGGCTTTTCGGCGCGCCTCATACGCCCGAATATCGTCGGCATGGCGTAATGTCAAACCGATATCGTCGAGACCATTCAACAGGCAATACTGTCGAAAGGGGTCGATGTCGAAATGCAGCTGTTCACCATCGGGTGTGGTCACCGTCCGGGCTTCGAGGTCGATTTGCAACCTGAAGCCCGCTTGCGCCATCACCGCGGAGAACAACCGATCGACTTCCGCCTCGGTGAGCACCACCGGCAACAGGCTGTTCTTGAAACTGTTGTTATAGAAAATATCTGCGAACGAAGGCGCGATCACCGCCCGGATGCCATAGTCCGTCAAGGCCCAGACAGCGTGTTCGCGTGACGAACCGCAACCGAAATTATCCCGAGCCAGCAGAATCTCGGCACCCTGATACTGTGGCTGGTTGAGCACGAACTCGGGATTGAGCCGACGCTGGCTGTGATCCATGCCGGGTTCTCCCGGATCGAGATAGCGCCAGTCATCGAACAGGTTGACGCCAAATCCGGTGCGTTCCACGGATTTGAGATACTGCTTGGGAATGATCGCATCGGTGTCCACGTTGGAACGATCCAACGGGACAACGAGACCTTCGAGTCGGGTGAATTTCTGCATATTTCAATAATGGGTTTGACCGGCTCCAGTGTCGGATGATGACACCTGGGAAGCGGGCGCTGCCGCAGCCGGTACGGGTGTATAGGGATAAGTGGTGACCGGTGCGGGACTGGTCTCGACAACCTGAGAAGCCGATGGATCGGAATAGCTGTAAGACGTAGTCTCGCTGACGACCTTGCCAACCGAGCTGCGCTTGGCAGCAACCGAGGTCGAACGATGCGCCTGATAATTCCTGGCTTTTTCACCCTGAATGATCCTGCCCAGATCTTCGAGGTCCTGCCCGAAGCCTCTGGCGGTGCTGCAACCGTTCAAGGCGATGGTGGAAACTGCAATGCCGACGAGAATGATACCTTTTACCATGACTGAATCTCCTAATAGATTGCTTAAACAAGATCCCTGAAACAATTGATTTTATTGATTACTGAAGATTCTAGTCCAATTTACGCACATCTACAAAATTTCCGGCGATCGCAGCTGCTGCCGCCATCGCCGGACTGACCAGATGGGTGCGCCCTCCCTGACCCTGCCGACCTTCGAAATTGCGGTTGGAGGTCGAGGCGCAGCGCTCACCCGGCTCCAACCGATCGGCATTCATCGCCAGACACATGGAACACCCCGGCTGCCGCCATTCGAAACCGGCTGCCCGGAAAACCTCGTCGAGCCCTTCCTGTTCAGCCTGTTGCTTGACCAGCCCGGACCCGGGCACCACCAACGCCTGGCGAATAGTCGGCGCCAGCCGCTTGCCACGAACCACGTCCGCCGCCGCCCGCAGATCCTCGATCCGGGAATTGGTACAGGAACCAATGAACACCTTGTCCACCTGAATATCGGTGATCGGCATGTTGGGCTTCAGATCCATGTATTCCAGCGCCCGGCGCCAGCCAGCGGCCTTGACGGGATCTGTTTCCTGATCGGGATCTGGTGTGCGACCTTCGATGCCGACCGTCATCTCCGGAGATGTGCCCCAGGTCACCTGTGGCTGGATCGCACCGGCATCGATCTCAACCACACGATCGAATACCGCATCGGGATCGGACACCAGCGTGCGCCAGTGGGCGACCGCCTTGTCCCAGAGCGCCCCCTTGGGTGCATAAGGCTTGCCATGAAAATAGTCGATGGTCTTGTCATCCACCGCCACCATGCCGGCCCGTGCGCCAGCCTCGATCGCCATATTGCAGACCGTCATCCGTCCCTCGATGCTCAGTGCTTCGATCGCCTCACCGGCAAATTCGATGGCATAGCCCGTGCCACCGGCAGTGCCGATCTCGCCGATGACCGCCAGCACGATATCCTTGGCGGTGACACCCGGTCCCACTTGTCCATCGATGCGCACCAGCATGTTTTTCATTTTTTTCTGCAACAGACATTGCGTCGCCAGCACGTGTTCGACCTCGGAGGTACCGATGCCATGCGCCAGCGCGCCGA
>CAZTJP010000032.1:0-13989 GCA_964613895.1 uncultured Thiotrichales bacterium
TGTGAGAAATCCGGGCTGACGGGTAAACGGGAAGGTGGCGGAGCGTCACCCGCCCAGGCTGCGCCGTAAATGACTTCATAGGAAAGCGGCAAGCGGCCATCGGCCGTTCTAAACGTCTCATAAGCATGCTCCAGGTTGCGCAACGCTGCGCGCCCGGATAAACCTCTCGTGCGAGCTGCCGCCGCATTCGTCGCTCCCACCGCCTTGAGATCACGCAGCACCGCCTGGACATCCGCATAGGTCAAAGTGAACATTTCCATATTGACCACCGGCTCACGAAAACCGGTCGTCAGCAACAAGTCGCCAATATCATGCATATCGGCAAAGTCGTGAATACGGGGACGATCATCGACCGCCTGGAACGCCTGCCGTAACTCTCGCAACGTATCCGGCCCAAAAGTGGAAAACAGGAACAGGCCGCCCCCCCTGAGCACTCGTCGCACTTCGGCCAGATAATCTTCCTCCGGACGGCACCATTGCAGCATGAGATTGGAGAACACCAGATCGATGGATTGATCCCGAAACGGCAGATGCCGCGCATCGCTGCAAATCACTCGGGGCCGCTTCAACCATGAACCTCGTCGAAGCGCGTACCTGAGCATGGTTTCGGAGAAATCGACCGCAAACACGCGCGCGCGGCGAAAACGGGACTGCAGATGTGGAAGACTCGCGCCACTGCCAGCGCCCAGGTCGAGTATCGTATCGGGTTTGATCCTGATGTAGTCGAGCCGCATCGCCAGGCGTTCTCCCACCTCCCGCTGCAGCACCGCCGCTTCATCGTAGCTGGCGGCAGCGCGGGAAAACGCCCGGCGTATCTGGCGCTTGTCCAACTGATAGCCTGGCGGCAGATCACTTTGCTTCATCACATCCTGACCGGTGATTGATTGTGCGGGCCGATGGGCGCATCCCCTTCCGATGCAAGCTGGCGAAGCCATGACATCACCTCCCGAGGATGATCGACAAACGGCGCATGGCCGCTGTCGTCGATCACCATGCGTTCGATGTGAGGATTCAACGCGCCCAAAGCATGGACAGCGGCAACAGGCGTAATGACGTCGAGCCCACCCTGGATCGCAATCGTCGGCACATCCAGGCTGGCCACCGCATCCCGGACATCCGCCTGCGCCAACCATTCGAGCCCCGCCCTCAACGTCCCGTAATCGATATCTTCAGCTTGTGAGAGCTGAATCATCCGTCGCGTCAGCGCACGGGCATTCTCCATACCCTGAAAATGCAGGCCGATAAAACGCCGCCAGGCCCGCTCGGGCGTGGCGATGAAGGCGCGTCGAAACTGCGCAAAGACAACCGGCGCCATGCCAGCCTTCCAGTCGCCACCACGCTGAAACACAGCGTTGGTCGCCACCAGCGTCAAAGATCGGATCCGATGCGGATAGCGGCTTGCCAGCAACACCGCCAGCATGCCGCCCAGCGACCACCCCACCAGGTGCGCCGTTTTCGGCAGATTGTCGATCAAACGGCTCAACCGTGAATCATCGCCTTCCTCCCGCCATGCGACGGGAAAAAAATCCCGCAGATCCAGCGCCATGACATCGAATGCCGCCAATCCGGTCTCTCCAAGCGCTGTCCAGACATGCCGGCTCACGCCCCAGCCCGTCAATAACACCAGCGCCGGTTTATCGATGCAAGAACCCATACTCTCTGACGCCTCAACGACGCGGCCATGCGAAACGGGGATTATCGTTTGTCTTGATGGTCGAAGATAGTGGAAAATAGCGAGATCGCTCACGACCGCCATCGCCATGCTACCGGACATCTTTCTCGTCGTCGCCGCCTATCTGATCGGCTCGATCTCCAGCGCCATCGTGGTCAGTCGTCTGATGGGCCTCCCCGATCCACGTGGTCAGGGGTCCGGCAACCCTGGCGCCACCAACGTCCTGCGGCTGAGCGGAAAAAAGCCGGCAGCCATCACGCTGGCCGGCGATCTGCTCAAGGGATTGCTGCCGGTACTGGCAGCGAAACTGCTGGGGGCAGACCTCAACACCCAGCTACTGGTAGCCATGGCGGCCTTTCTGGGGCACTTGTATCCGATATTTTTTGGATTCCGTGGAGGCAAGGGCATCGCCACCGCATTCGGCGTCCTGCTCGGCCTCGACTGGCGAGTCGCCACAGCCGTGCTGCTGGTCTGGCTGGCCGCCTACAAACTGTCGAAGATCTCATCCGTCGGTGGACTCAGCAGCGCGGCCGCAATGCCCGCCATCATCTGGATGCTGGGGGGTGACACCGGGTTCGTGTTGTTTGGGATCATCCTGGCGGCATTCATTTTCTGGCGGCATCGAAGCAACATCACCAAACTGATTGCAGGTACCGAACGGTAAGAGGCGCGTGAAATCGCTCAGGACAGCACGACCGGCTCACTGTCGGCAGCGCGCGACACATCGCCGGATTCCATTGGGCGATACCAGTCGTCATCCTGCAACCATTTTTCAAACTGACCGGGCTTGAGCGGCTTGCTGATGAGATAGCCCTGGGCGATATCGCAGCCCATATCCATCAGAATCTGGTAGGAAGCCTCATCCTCGATACCTTCGGCGATCACCTTGAGATCGAAGTTGTGCGCCATATCGATGATCGATTTGACGATCTTCCGGTCACTGGCATCATTGGCCAGTCCCTGGACGAAAGACTTGTCGATCTTCAGATCGGAAACAGGCAACATCTTGAGATATGCCAGCGACGAATAGCCCGTGCCGAAATCATCGATTGCCAGCCGATGCCCCATTTCACTGAATTTCCTCAGGCTTTCCAGGCTCTGTTCAGGCGCATCCATGACAGCAGTCTCGGTGATTTCCAGCGACATCGCCTCAGGTGGCATACCCCAGATACGCAATGCGTGCTGAAGCTGGCGCAGCAGATCCGGCTGATTGATCACCGCCGCCGATACGTTGATGGCGATCGGCACCGCATTTTTTCCCCACAGGCTGTACTGTTTGGCGGCATTGTTGATCGTCCACGTCGTCAGCTTTCCGATCAACCCCGACTTCTCGGCAGCATCCACGAAGCGATCCGGAGGTACAACCCCCAGCAGATGGCTGTTCCAGCGTGACAACGCCTCTACGCCAACCACTCGCCCCGTAGCAATCTCCGTCTTCGGCTGATAGACGGTCGCCAGTTCGTTACGCTCCAGGGCATCCGACAGCAGGGACTGCAACTCCAGCCCCGGGATTTCCGCCGGCGTCACCGCATCACTGAAAACCACCGTCTCGCGTTGCTGATCGAGGGCTTCCAGCAGCGCCAGATTCGCCTGCTGCAGCAAGTTGTCAGCGTATACCAACTTGTCTTCGACGATCGTCGCACCAATCACCGCGCCGACCTTCATGCTGGTATCGTGAAGAATGAACGGCTCGAGCATCACCCGGCGAATCTTGTTGATGGCCAGATGGAGCTGTTCGGCCACACGCAAACCAGCCAATACAATGGTGAACTCCTCGCGGCCGTGGTAGAAAACCTCATCCTTGGCCGGCAACGCCGCCACCAGGCGCTGATGCAGCTCGCGCAACATCGCTTCGGTACGGTCATAACCGTAAGTCACCTGAATACGCTTGAACTGGCGGATTTCCAGCACCAGAACCCCGGTACGCCGCCGCACTCCCCAGTCCCGGTTGATCGTTTCGGTGAGGCGGGCGAGCAGCGTCTCCCGATCCACGACCTTCAACTGGTTCCCTGCTTCCATCACTCCCTCCGGGAAATCAGAGATAATAGTCATCGTCCGAGATGCCGTAGGCACCGGGCTCAAGCGCCGTCAGAATGAACAATCGCTCACCGTCCTCGTCGGTTTTTTCGAATTCGAGATCACGACTGAACGGTTCGCGTACTTCTTTTTTGTTTCGATCCCTGACGATCAGCACCTTGGGCCGCAGCCGCCGCAGCGCATTCTGCTCGATGACGATACCCACCTCGCCGGAGCTCAACAGCACCAGCGATCCGGTCGGATAGACCCCGAGGCACTGGATGAACTCCTCCACCAATTCGGGCTGAAATTGCGAACCCTTGCGGTCATACAAGGCATTGATTGCATAACAGGGGCTCACCTTCTTGCGGTAAGGTCGCTCGTGCGTGATGGCATCATAGAAATCGATGATGGCGGCAATGCGGGCAAAAACGGGAATTTCTGTCCCTTTCAGGCCTTTTGGATAGCCGCGCCCGTCATAGCGTTCATGATGGCTCTCGACGATCGACAGCACCTCGAGATCGACATCCTCGGCCTGGCGTAGCATGTTCACCGAATGCTCGACATGGCGACGCAACACCTGGGCCTCGGGCCGGGTGATCTTTTCGACTTTCTGCAACAAGGCACTGGGCAGATTCATCTTGCCGACATCCAGCAACAGCGTCGCCAGCGCCAGTGTGTTGAGTTCGTGCTCATTGAGCCCGAGATGACGGCCGAATATGGCGGCAAGAATAGAGGCGGAGATACTGTGAGAGTAGGAGAACGTGTCCTTTTCCTTGAGTTGGCAAAGCAAATGTGCCGCATCCGGATTACGGATCATGCTGCCAACCATGCTGCGAGTCGATACCTTCACCGATTCGATAGAGACCCGCTCATTGGCCTTGAGCCGCGAAAAGGTCTGATTCAGCGCCTGGCTCAATTGTCCATGGATCTCCTGAGCGGTTTGAAACTCCTGTTCGACCGGGCTGGTTTTCTCGTATTCGACAAACTCGCCCGGCAACTCCAGCAACTGGTGAGCCTCACGCGCGCTTCGCGTCCCGGGCGAGCCATGCTGACTGGAGACAGACGATGCCTGGCTGGTGAACTGGTGCTGGATATCCTGAAGGGTGCTGCCTTGGGAAGTGGGCGTCAATGACGGGGCCGCGGACGCGCAATGCTCCCTGCCATCGGACACCACCTGGCTCCTGGTGATTTCAGTCGCCGGCTTGTACTGAACCGACTGCTGTCCGGCAGGACGAACCGACAGGTCACTCCGTGCCGGATCGATATAGACATAGTCACAGCAGGCCTTGAGTTGCTCGACATCTTCTGGAGTCTCCAGAAGAAACCCCTGTATCGCAAAAGGGGATTCTTCCCAAGGGCGATCCAGTTCAGCAACAAACATCCCGATCTTGAACTCTGCCTTTTCGACTCTTGCTTGCACTGCTGTACCCCGACTGTCTCAGATACTCAGGGAAACTAACAGGGCCAGAATCGGGGAACCAGCCGGTTACGGACTCAGTTGAAGCAGCATCACACCCTCGTTCAGGGTAGCGGCTGGACTGTGACTGGACTCAAGATACGCTCGGACGGGCCAGCCCGGATTTCTCACCGGGTCACGCAGCGAGGACGCTCAAGGGGGTGTGATGGCTGGCGTTCGCGACCGAGGGGAGGGATCGTGACCCGGTAAGAAATTCGGGCTAAACACCTGCTGCCTTCAAGGTCAACACCACCGCGAGCCAAACCAGCAGAATGAACACCAACGTGGCAACTGCGCCGATCAGGATGAACTGCGATGCCCGACCTTTCTTGAAATCGCGCTCCCGACTTTCGGCACTTTGCACACCGAAAAATGCCGCAGCGACACTTTTGGCCACCTGCCAGGTACTCAATTTCTCGCTATCGGACATATTTCACCAATCCATGACATAAGCTTGGTCTGCGAGCGCACTGTAGCCGTAACCCACAAGGCAGATCCAATAGCCTTTTCCACGGCCCGGATTTCCTGTCGATATCAGCGCAAGCTATCCGGGAAAGGCTTGAGCAGCTCGATTTGCCGGCCTGTCCGAACCTTCAGGCAACCACGTTTCTGCAACTCACGCATCAGCTTGGTCACCATCTCGCGCGATGATCCCACCATCTGGGCGATATCACGATGGGTCAGCGGAATCTTGACGACCCGACGGCCGTCCTTTTCCTCCGCCAATTTCTCCAGCGTATAGATCAGACGATGATAGACATCCTGCAACGCCAGGCTCTTGACCGAGTGTGTCAGGTATCGAATCCGTAACGTCAGCGCGCTGAGGAAACTACCAGCCAAGTCCGGGCGTTCCGCCAGGCAGACCTCGAAATTCTCCCGGGTGATGACCGAAAGCGCGGTGTACTCCAACGCCTCCACCGAGGCCGACCGGGGTGATTCATCGATCAACGCAATCTCACCGAAATATTCACCGGCTTCCTGGATATTGAGTACCACCTTGCGGTCATCCTCATTGTTTGCGAACACCCGCACGCGCCCGGACAGGATCACATACATATGATCGCTGATCTCGCCTTCACGGATAATCACGTCACCTTTCTGGTAGACTTGGATGGTACCCTTGCCGGCGATATAGTTGATTTCTTCCCGCCCCAACTCGGAAAACAGCGGCGGAGGCGGCGCCTTGCCGCCACCAGAAGAATCTCCCGATTTATTTATAGACATCATTTTTTTAATCCGGAAAACCGCTTCATCGTCACAAACATATGCCGTCCGTCCTCCCTGATCGCGCTACTGGCATTCGATTCAGGAAAACATTAGCGTCTTTTTTGCAAGATCGCAATCAGCAGCTTGTCTGGCAAACGCTACTGATCATCATGCTGGGCCTGGCCGGCCTGATGCTGACTTCACTCGAATCCCGCATTGGACTCGACTGGCTGTTCAAACTCCGCGGCCCCCGCAAACCACCAGACCAGGTTGCCATCGTCAAGATCGACCGACAATCCTCGCTGGCGCTGAACCTGCCCAACCAGCCTCGAAAATGGCCCCGCAGCCTGCACGGCCGCCTGGTCGACCAACTGTCGGCGAATGGTGCGCGCGCCATCGGTTTCGACATCATATTCGCCGACCCGCAGCCGCCTGGCGAAGATGCAGCCTTCGCTGCCGCCATGCGCAGAAACCGCAACGTGGTACTGTTCAGCTACCTCGAGTCGGTCAACCTGCCCGGCCTGCACATGGAGCACCACCGGGCACCGTTGAGCATCCTGAAAGAAGCCGCCCTCGCCACGGCGCCCTTCACACTGCCCAAGGTGCCGGAACACATCCGTCAAGCCTGGTTATTCAGACCTGGCGCCGGCGACAAAGCCACGCTGCCCGTCGTCTTGCTGACCAAACTGCTGGCGCCGGTCATGGCAGACTTCAATGCGCTGTTACGCAATGCGTTGCCCGGCGACCCAACGCTGGCCCCGCCAAGCCCCGAGTGGGCCGATGAGTATCCCGACCAGGCTGCCATCGCCTATCGGCGCCTGTTTCGCACCCATCCCCGGCTGGCCACCGCGGCCAGACGACATCTGTCCGAACTCGACCCAGCCAGGCGGTCCGCCATCCAATCGCTGATTTTTACTTTCTCCGTCGGCGACAATCTGGTGCTCGATTTCTATGGCCCACCGCAAACCATTCGGTCGATTCCCTATGCCGACGTACTCGCCGGCACAGCCATCGATGTCCGCGACAAAGCAGTTCTCGTGGGCTTTTCCGAAAAACTCCAGCCGGAACAGAAAGACAGCTTCTATACCGTTTTCACCACCCGGGCCGGGCTCGATATCTCCGGCATGGAGATCGCCGCCTCGACACTCGGCAATCTGCTCGAATCGCGTTCGGTCACGCCACTGTCACAAGTGATGCAGGTGGCGCTCATCGGCGCCTTTGGTCTACTCCTCATCGCCCTGTTCAACTGGCGCCCGGGCTACAGCACCATTCCGCTGGCCCTGATCGTGGCTGCACTCTATCTGGCCTTGGCAGAATGGCTGTTCGCCCGGTTCGCCTACTGGCTGCCCGTCACGACCCCGTTGCTGATCCAGATACCCGGCGCGCTGTTGTTGACCTCGGTGGCCCACTTCCGCCGGGCAGCCCGGCAACGCAACCGGCTGCATGCCATGTTCAGGCGCTATGTGCCCACGGAAGTCGCTGACGCGGCAATGGGCCGCGAACCCGCCGCGTCGGTAGCAAACCGTCGAAAGACCTATGCCGCCTGCCTGATCACCGATGTCACCGGTTTCACCCGTCTCTCCGAACAACTCTCGCCAGAAGTCCTGCATGAAACACTCAATCGTTATTTCCAGCTCCTGGTCCCGACCGTCTATGAACAGGAAGGCCACGTCATCGACGTCATTGGCGATGCCTTGCTCGCCATCTGGCACAGCCGATCGCCCGCCAGACTCCGGCAGCAAGCACTGATGGCCGCATGCGGGATACTGGATAATCTGCAAAACACGCCGGCGGACGCCCTGCCCACACGCTTTGGCCTGCACTGCGGCGAAGTTTCGCTGGGCAATGTCGGGCATGGCCAGCACATCGAGTATCGCGCCGTGGGCGATGCCATCAACACCACTTCACGCATCGAGCAACTCAACAAACTGCTCGGCAGCCGAATTCTCGCTTCGGAAGAGATTCTGGACGGAGCACCCCAAATTCCCAAACGCTACGTCGGCAAATTCCGGTTACGCGGCAAAAACCACTCCATCCGGATTTTCGAATTGCTGGTTCCAGCCGAACCCCGCTTCACCCATGCGCTCGAATTGTTCGCAAAAGGGAATTTCCTGGAATCTGCTGCGATTTTCCAGGTGATTGTCAACGAGACACAGGATACCGTGGCTGACTTCTACCTGACTCAATGCTCACTTTTAGCCGATAAACGGGTAAAATTGTGGCATGATGGCGGCATCATTGTGAATTAATCACTTTTCACCCCGATTTATTTCAAAATCGGCTGGACGCCACACATTTCATCATTAGACTGCGCCTGAAACAGGGAAGGACTGTGAAAATCTATTCGATGCGGGTTTGGATCATTGCCTGGATAGCAACCATGACACTATTGTCACCTCATTCGGCTTTTGCGGCCGAAAATTGTCAAACCGTCGCACGGCTGGAAGCCGTTCAGGGCTTCGCGGCTGTACAGCGCGCAGGTCACTTCGACTGGCACGACGCCAAGCCGGGCACTTCTTTCTGTCAGGGCGACAAACTCCGCACCAGCGCCAAAACCCGTGCAGTGGTTCGGCTGACCAACCAGACCCTGGTTCGCCTGCGCCAGAACACCACGCTTTCGTTCACCGCCATTCACCCTGAAAAAAGATCTTTGCTGGAGCTGCTGCGGGGCGCAATCCACATGATGAGCCGCACTCCGGCCCCGCTCGATATCAAAACCCCCTTCGTCAATGCCGCCATCGAAGGCACCGAATTCATTCTGGCAACATCCGCCGACACCACAGACATCACGGTGATGGAAGGCAAGGTCAAGGCGCGCAACAGCAACGGCCAACTGCTGATAGGACCGGGTGAAAGCCGCAGGCTGTTGAAAGGGCATGCTCCCGAAACGGCGCTGTCACTGCATCCGCGTAATGCGGTGGCCTGGACCCTTTATTACCCCGCGCTGATCGATGCCCATACACTGCCATCAGGTGGCTGCCCGGGCAATTCAGCGCTCGACGAGGCACTTCATCGGCTCAGTCACAATCAACCCACCGCCGCACTGGCCGCGCTCGATCACACACCCGATGCCCGCTGTATGGCGGCAGAAAACCTGCTCGCCGCTGCGCTGAACCTGATGGTCGGCGACATCGAGGCCGCGCGTCGGCACCTCGACGGTCTGCCATCCGAACCTGCCGTGGCGGCAGCCATACATGCGTTCAACGCCATCATCGCCATCACCAATCACCAACGGATCGAAGCGGACAAACAAATTCAGGCCGCACTGAAAGCGGACCCTGATTCCCCCCTGCCCTATCTGGCCAACTCCTATCTGCAACAGCTGCGCTTTGACATCCCGGCCGCGCTGCGCCAAGCCAAACGCGCCTGCCTGCTCGCACCGAAGAGTGCGACTTGCCTGACCCGGCTGGCCGAACTGCAACTCATGGATGGCGATGCACGAGCCGCCCGGCAATCCGCCAATAAAGCAATCCGGATCAATCCGGTGTTTGCCCGCAACCAGATCATGCTGGGCTTCGCCTCGCTGCGCGAACGCGCACCCGACAGCGCCTTGTCCGCTTTCACCCAGGCCATAGGGCTCGACTCGAGCAACCCGCTGACACATTTCGGGATCGGGCTGATCCGGATTCGTGACAACGCGCTGTTGGCGGGCCGGGAAAAACTGGAACTGGCCGCCATGCTCGACCCCGGCAACGCCGTTCTGCGCAGCTATCTCGGCCGCGCGTATTTCGAGGAAGACCGGCCCATCCGGGCTGAAGACCAGTTCCAGCTCGCCAAAGCGGCCGACCCGAACGACCCGACCGCCTGGTTCTACGATGCCTTGCTGCTGCAATCGCTGAACCGGCCAGCCGATGCACTGAAAAACTTCAACCGCTCACTGGCGCTGAACGACAATCGTGGCATCTACCGCTCCCGGCCGCTGTTGGTGGAAGACGAGGCGGCCCGCGCGGCGGCGCTGGGACGCATCTACAACGACCTCGGCTTCATCGAACAAGCGATCGACATCGGAACCGGCTCGCTGGCACTGGATCCGTCCAGCCATGCCGCCCACCGCCTGCTGGCCGACAGCTACCGGCCGGACAATCAGCGCGATTCGGCCCGCCTGAGCGAGGTACTGCAAGCACAAATGCTGCAGCCGCTGAACCTGATGCCGGTGCCGCCCCAGCTGGCCGACGCCAACCTGGGCCAGCTGGATACCACCGGCCCCGGCCGGCTGTCCTACAATGAATACAATCCGATGTTCATCCGCCAGGGGCTGTTCGGTCAGATCGATGGTTCCGTCAGCAACAGCGGCTGGGGAGACGACGCCATGCTCTCGGCGCTCGACCGGCACGCCAGCTTCAGCCTGGGGCAGTTTCACTTCGAAACCGATGGCTATGGAGAGAACCGGGCATTCCGCAAGGACATCGCCAACCTGTTTCTGCAAGCCCAACCCTCCGAAGAAACCAGCCTCCAGTTCGAAGTGCGGCATGAAACCGAAGACAAGGGGGATGTCGCCTTGCGCGCCCTGCCAGATGTCTTCCACGATCCTGACCTGCACATCGAGCGCGATATCACCCGCTACCGGGTTGGCCTGAGCAGGGAGATCCGTCGCGGCCGGCTGCTGGTTTCAGCCATTCGCCGCCAGCGGAAGTCATCATCGAACAATCCGGGCGACCTTCTACTGCCCAGCGGTGAAACCGCGCACACCGAGATCCAGGTGCGCAACGATACCGACATCGACTTGCTCGACCTGCAACTCCTGCAACGCCGGAGCGCCCTGTTCTGGCAGGTGGGCCTGAGCTACAACCGTGAACAAGGCCGGCGCACACTCGAACTGGCGTTTCCCGACCACAACTGTCCGCTGGCGGACTGTGAACCACCGATCTATTCACCCAACAATCACCAGCTTCGCGCTTACGGCTATCTTCACTATCACTGGCGACCGGCGGTTCGACTGCTCGCGGGGATGACCTACGCCAAAGACAACACCTCGGAAAAATCGAAGCGGCACTACTGGTTGCCCAAACTGGGGCTCGATTGGCGCATTTCCCCGCGCACCCGCCTGAAAGCCGCTGCGTTCAGAACCACGCAACAAACCATCACGCCGTCGCAATATGAAACCCTGGAACCCTCCCAGGTCGCCGGATTCAACCAGATTCTCGATGAAGCACCCGGCAGCACTGGCTGGAACTATGGGCTCAACCTGCGTGCACAGCTCACGCCACATCTGACCCTTGGCGCCCGGACGCTCTTGCGCCAGGCTGACAACCGCTTTGCCAATCAAGTAATCACAGATACCGGCCTCGTGGATCACCCTGTCAGGATCCGTTACCGTCGCCATCAGGAGAAGCTCTATCTGAACTGGCTGTTCGACGCACGCTGGGCCGCCAGCGCCGGTTATACCAACAGCCGCTTCGACCTGGATCTGCCGCCGCTGGATCCGGCAACCTCGGAACGCTTCGTGCCGGACAATGTGACACGCCTGCACAGCGAGCAACTGCCGCTGGCGATCCGCTATTTTCATCCCAACGGACTGGGGCTGAAACTGTCGCTGACCGGGTTCCGTCAGACCGGCGAATTTTCGGGCCAGCGCCACAGCGCCGACCGCTTCTGGCTGACCGATATCGGCCTGACCTTCCGGCTGCCGAAAAAACGCGGTGCGCTGACCCTGGGCATCGACAACCTGTTCGATACGGCGTTTCACTATGAGGACAGCACCAGCCGCGACCGGTTCACGCCACTGGTCACCGCAGCGCCTTCCGCGCTGATTCCCGAACGCACCCTCTATGGCCGCTTTTCACTCAGTTTCCGGTAAGTCGGGAGACTTGCCTGAATCAGGGCCGCATGAGCTAACAAGCGATTGCTGCCAACACCACAAAACCAACGACAAGGAGACACTGTCATGAAGAAACTCAAGCATATTCTGTTCACTGCGCTGGTCAGCGCCGCTGTTGCCCTGCCAGGCCTGGCGGCTGCTGCCGACCATAGCGGCGCCCCGGCCCTGACAACCCAGCAAAGTGACAGCCTCGCGAACGCCGCCAGCACAAACAACTCGTGCTGGGTCTACATTCCCGGTTTCGGCTGGATCTTCGTCTGCTGAGCCCGTTTATTCCACGCCATGCTCACGCGTGGCGTGGAATTCGATTTCCGGCCATTTCTCCTGGGCCATCTGCAAGTTGACATGGGTCGGCGCGATATAGACCAGGTCGCCGCCGTGATCGAGCGCCAGGTTCTGCGCCGCCTTGTCCCTGAAGCGGGCCAGTTGCTGCTCATCGTCGCTGCTGACCCAGCGCGCGGTATGCACGTTGACGGCTTCGAAATCACAATCCACCTTGTATTCATCGCGCAACCGCTGCGCGACCACATCGAACTGCAATACGCCCACCGCTCCCAGAATCAGGTCGTTGTTGTTGAGCGGCCGAAACAACTGGGTGGCGCCCTCTTCGCATAGCTGGGTCAGCCCCTTGAGCAGGGCTTTCATCTTCAACGGATCCTTCAGCCGCGCCCGCCGGAACAACTCGGGCGCAAAGTTGGGGATGCCGGTGAATTGCAGCTTCTCTCCCTGAGTGAAGGTGTCACCGATGCGGATCGTGCCGTGGTTGTGCAAACCGATGATGTCACCCGGCCAGGCGTTGTCCACATGCCCCCGGCTGGCCGCCATGAAGGTCACCGCGTCGCTGATGCGCACCTCTTTGCCGGTGCGCACCTGGTGCAGTTTCATGCCTTTTTCAAAGGCGCCGGAACAGATACGGGCAAAGGCGATCCGGTCGCGGTGCTGGGGGTCCATATTGGCCTGGATCTTGAACACGAACGCTGAAAACTGCGGCTCATCGGGCGCGACCGTTCGACTGGCGGTGGGCCGTGGCAGGGGCGGCGGCGCGAACTCGACGAAGTCGTCGAGCAACTCGGCCACGCCGAAGTTGTTGAGCGCGGAACCGAAATAGACCGGCGTCAGCTCCCCCTTGAGATAGGCATCCGGATCGAAGTCGTGGCTGGCGCCGCGCACCAGCTCGATCTCCTCGCGCAGCTCGGTCGCCTGATCGCCCAGCAATTCGTCCAGCCGCGGGTTGTCCAGCCCTTCGATCCGCTCGCCTTCCCGAATCGTACCGTCATGGTTGGGATCGAACAGATGCACCCGATCCTCGCGCAAGTGGTAGACCCCCTTCAGCCGCTTGCCCATGCCGATGGGCCAGGTCACCGGCGCACAGCGAATCTTCAGGATTTCCTCGACCTCGTCGAGCAATTCGATCGGCTCTCGGCCTTCACGGTCGAGCTTGTTGACGAAGGTCATGATCGGCGTATCTCGCAACCGGCAGACCTCCATCAGCTTGATCGTCCGCGCTTCGACGCCCTTGGCCACATCGATGACCATCAACGCGGAATCGACCGCGGTCAGCACCCGATAGGTGTCTTCCGAAAAATCCTCGTGGCCCGGCGTGTCGAGCAGATTGACGATGCGCGCTTTATAGGGGAACTGCATGACCGAAGAAGTCACTGAAATACCCCGCTCCTTTTCCATCGCCATCCAGTCGGAGGTGGCGTGACGCGCGGCCTTGCGCCCCTTGACCGACCCGGCCAGCTGAATGGCGCGCCCGAACAGCAGCAGCTTTTCGGTCACTGTGGTCTTGCCCGCATCCGGGTGGGAAATGATGGC
>CAZTJP010000033.1:0-13840 GCA_964613895.1 uncultured Thiotrichales bacterium
AACGATGTGGACTATATCGCTGCCTCCTTCATTCAGAGTGCTGACGATATCGAACGCATGCGTCGGATATTGCGTGAGCACGGCGAGGAAACCCCGATCATCGCCAAGATCGAAAACCGGACAGGCATCGAGAATCTTGAAGAAATTGTCGAGGCAGCCAATGGCCTGATGGTGGCGCGGGGCGATCTGGGTGTCGAGCTGCCGTTCGGTGAGGTGCCCGGTGCGCAGAAGAAGATGATTCATACCACCGTCATGGCGGGCAAGCCGGTGATTACAGCAACGCAAATGCTGGCGTCGATGGAGCACAATCCGCGCCCTACCCGGGCGGAGGCCAGTGATGTTGCCAATGCGATTCTCGATGGTACATCGGCGATCATGCTGTCTGGTGAAACCGCAGTGGGTGAGTATCCCGTCGAAGCGATCGAAACCATGCACCAACTGGCATTGACCACCGAACGCTGCCTGCAGGAATACGGTTATCTGCAAAAGATTCCGTTCCATTCGGACAATGTGGTCACCGAAGCGATTGCGGATTCGGTTGCCGGCATGGTGGACAAGCTCAAGGCGGCTGCGGTGATCAGTTTGACCGAATCAGGGTTCACCTCACGATTGATCTCCAAGCACCGGCCGGAGTGTCCGATTCTGGCAGTGACGCATGAAGAGCAGGTGGCGCGACGCTTGACGATGAACTGGGGTGTCGAGCCGGTGGTCTACGAAGGCGAGATGGATGACGAGGCGCGCATCGGCTACGCCATCGATGTTATTCGCGACAAGGGGTATGTTCAGGCGGGTGACAGTGTGATTGTCACGGCAGGGCACAGCCAGCGCAGTGGTGGTACGAACCTGGTGCGGGTGATCACGTTGTAGGGCGAAGAAGCTCCGGGACTCGGAGAGTCCCGGAAATGGAGGGCTGTGGAGAAGATTACTGCTTGAGTACCCACTCTACGATGGTTTTGATATCGTCTTCGGAAACTGCGGCGTTGGGCGGCATCGGGATTTCGCCCCATACGCCTTTTCCACCGTTTTTGACCTTCTTGACCAGCTTGGCGACTACATCCTGGCCCTTGTATTTGGCGGCGACGTCCTTGTAGGCCGGGCCAACGATCTTCTTATCGACCGAGTGGCAGGCCAGGCAGCCCTTATCACGGGCAAGGGTGGCAGGGTCGGCGGCATTGGCTTGTGTCGCAACCAGGAGTCCGCCTGTCAGGGCCAGCATTCCGAGAGTTTTTGCTTTCATGAGTCTTCCTCAAAGAGATTGAACGTAGTCCCGAACGTGCAGATCGGGCATGAGTAACTGTCGATTCATTGGAACGTAGAGCGCCTGAACCGAAGCTGAACCCTGCGAAGTGTACGGAAATTGGGGCATGATGCAATTTCGGGGACGGGGTTTGATGCGTGCAATGGTGTGAGGTGTCGGTATACTCATTGATGAGTTTCAAGTGTTGAGGGCGAGGGTCATGAAGAGATTGTTGTTACTGTTGTTGCTGCTGGTCAGTGGGGTGGTGTGGGCGAGCCCGGTGATCTACAAGGCGACCAATGATCAGCCGGTGGACAAGGTGTACGAAAAATTGACCAGCGCATTGGAGGCGCAGCGGTTGTTTGTTGTGTTTGAAGCGAATATTGGCCGCAATCTTTCCAACTTCAAGGAAAAATGGGGCGAAAACTACAATCGCAGCCAGCTGTCCGAGATTCGCAGCCTGGTGTTTTGCAATGCCTGGTATGCCAATGAGGTGAGCAATCGGGATCCTGACATGCTGGCGCTCTGTCCGTTGAAGATCACACTCATCGAAAAAGCAGGTAAGACGACCGCGTTGTTCCTGTTGCCGGCTTCCGTGGCGGGCGACAGTCCAGCGAGCGGCGTTCTGAAAGAAGTTCAGGGTAAGGTCAAGGCGGCTCTTGATGCGGCAGGTTTTGTCGGCAGTACGGGCTTGACTCCTTGAAACTTTCCATGGCCGCCGTCGGGCTCCGAGGTGGGCCGGCAACTTTTGTGCCCTGGCGTAGAGTTATTGGTAGAGGCTGGACAATCCCGTCCGTCGGGGTTCGGCAGTTTGGGTTTCGTCAGCGATGGTGCTGCTGCAGTTGCTGAGTTGTAGTTCGGCGGGTTCCATGGAGAAGGTGAATGGGGCAGCTTTTTTCAGGGCGGAAAGGCCGAGCAGGTTGCGGGCATCGGAAGGTGTTTGGGCAACTTCGATGTTGTGAAGAACGCAGTTTCCAAGCACCAGGGAACGAATTCTGTATACCGGCAGGATACAAATGGCGCCATTGGCGAGGATGCCTTCGATTTCTCCCACATGGGTGGCGTTTCCATTTTGCTGCAGGCGACGGAGCAATTCCTGATTGATCGTGGTGTAGCCGGCGCCGGTATCGACCAGGAATTCGACCTGCTCAGAGCCTATTTCAGCGGTGACGAAATAGGTGGATGTGCCTTTCTCGGACATGGGTATTGGTGTCAGTTCCCCAGCGAAAGCGACGCTGGCGAAGGAGAGCATGAGAGCGAGAAAGGTCTTTCCAGACAATGGTTGCGATCCTCCGACGGATTGTACTGTGTCCGGGATGAACGGCATGTTTCGGGCACTGAACTGAACCTACATCAGATGGGGAAAGGGTTCAACTATTACCAAGTTTTATCGGTGCTAAGGATGGATTTATCAATGACTTTTTACATTGACGGCAATGGGGGGTTTGAGAGACAATTCCGCGCCGATTGTAAGGGCGCAGTGTATGCGGGGATAAAGGCGCTTTCGGATTTTACTGAGATTCATGAGCAGGCAGCGGGCAGTCGCTTGGGCGGTTCGTTTCTTGTTATTTGTCTGAATTGGAAGAGGTTTCCACGGCGACATCGTCGAGGAGTATGTATTCCAATCCTGTTTTGTTCCAGCGTTTATGAGGAGATGTCAATATCATGGACATCAAGAATGAGAAGACTGTCGATCTCAAGAAACGGCGGTTTCTGATAGCGGCGACATCAGTTGTCGGTGCGGCGGGAGCTGCGGCTTGGGCTATTCCGTTTTTGTCCTATTGGTCGCCGAGTGAGCGCGCCAAGGCGGCGGGCGCTCCTGTCGAGGTGGATATCAGCAAGCTCGACAAGGGGCAGTTGATGCGTGTCGAATGGCGCGGCAAGCCGGTCTGGATTGTGTACCGTACCAAGGAAATGCTCGATTTGTTGCCCAAGAACAATCCCCGGCTTCGGGATCCGAATTCCGAGGTGACTTCGCAGCAGCCGGATTACGCCAAGAACCCGACACGATCCATCAAACCGGAATATCTGGTGTTGGTCGGAATTTGTACGCATCTTGGGTGTTCTCCGACGTATCGGCCCGAAGTGGGACCTGCCGATCTTGGCGCCAACTGGAATGGTGGTTTCTATTGCCCGTGCCACGGCTCCCGGTTTGATCTGGCCGGGCGGGTGTTTCAGGCCGTGCCTGCCCCGCTGAATCTGGTGGTGCCGCCGCACAAGTATTTGAGTGACACGAGAATTCTCGTGGGTGAAGATGGAGGAGCCTCAGCATGAAGAATTTACTGACCTGGTTTGATGAACGGTTCCCGGTTATGTCGCTGTGGAACGATCATCTGGCTCAATATTATTCACCCAAGAATTTCAATTTCTGGTACTTCTTTGGCTCACTGGCGTTGCTGGTACTGGTCTTGCAGATTGCCAGTGGTGTATTTCTTGCCATGAACTACAAGCCGGATGCGCAGCTGGCGTTCGCCTCGGTTGAATACATCATGCGCGATGTCTCGGGTGGCTGGTTCATCCGTTACATGCATTCCACAGGTGCATCGGCATTCTTCATCGTCGTGTATTTCCACATGTTTCGCGGGCTGATCTATGGCTCATACAAAAGTCCCCGTGAGTTGATCTGGTTGATCGGCATGCTGATTTTCCTGGTGCTGATGGCCACGGCCTTCATGGGCTATTTATTGCCATGGGGACAGATGTCTTACTGGGGGGCGCAGGTAATCGTCAATCTGTTCGGCGCCATCCCGGGAATCGGGCCGGATCTGGCGGTCTGGATTCGGGGTGACTATGTGGTTTCCGATGCGACGCTGAACCGGTTTTATGCGTTCCACTTTTTCCTGCCGGTGTTGATTCTGCCTGTTCTGGTCTTCCTGCACTTGGTGGCGCTGCACAAGGTGGGTTCCAACAACCCGGATGGCATCGAAATCAAGAAAAACAAGGATGAAAACGGTATTCCCAAAGATGGTATTCCGTTCCATCCGTACTATACGGTCAAGGATATCGTTGGTGTTGGTGGTTTCCTGCTCGTTTTTTTCGCGGTGATATTCTTCAAGCCAGAGATGGGCGGGATTTTCCTGGAACATGCCAATTTTGTTCCAGCCAATCCGTTGCAAACACCTGAACATATCGCGCCAGTCTGGTATTTCACCCCCTTCTATACCGTGTTGCGCGCGGTGCCGGATCCGTTTCTCGGCGTGCTGGCCATGGGCGCCGCGGTGGTAGTACTGTTTTTCCTGCCGTGGATCGATACGCATCCCATCAAGTCGTGGCGCTATCGCAGTGTGTTGCACAAGTTTGCCATTCTGTTCTTTGTCGCATTCTTCTTCATTCTGGGTTGGCTTGGTATGCAGCCCGTGACCCCGTTCAACGCAGAACTGGGTTTGCGCAGTACCGAGATTTATTTTCTGTTTTTCGTCGTGCTGTGGTTTACCAGTAAACCGAGGAGCAAGGCATTTTCATTTCTTGTCTTCGCGATCTGGATGGCATTGATCATTGGTTATGACCTGTTTAGATTGCCGTCGGTGGATGCCAGTCTGGTGTGGCCTGGCCTGACGATTCCGCTGGTTTTTCTGGCGGTGACATTGCTGGGCCCCGTCTTTACCAATCTCGATGAGGATAAACCCGTTCCGGAAAGGGTGACAGGATAATGAAAAAGTTGATTTTGCTATTGTTGCTTTTCATGCCAAGTTATTTGCTGGCATCTGGTGGCCACGTCAAACTTGACAAGGCTAATATCGACCCGACCAACAAGCCCTCGTTGCAGCGTGGCTTCAAGTACTTTGCCAATTACTGCATGGGGTGCCATTCGCTGGCATTCAGCCGTTATAACCGGGTGGCCCGGGACCTGGAAATTCCCGACGATCTGGTCAAGAAGAATGTGATCTTCACGCGCGACGAGAAAGGTGAGCCCACCAAGATCGGCTCGCTCATGAAGATCGCCATGCCCAAGCTGTATGCCAAACAGGCGTTTGGCAAGGCACCACCGGATCTGACGCTGGTTGGCCGGGCGCGTGGTGCGGATTGGCTTTATTCCTATCTGCGCGGTTTCTATCTTGACCCGTCTCGCCCTTTTGGTGTGAACAATACGGTTTTTCCGGAAGTGGGCATGCCCCATGTGCTCTGGGAGCTTCAAGGCTACGCAGCCAAGGAAGAGAGCGGGCATGGCGAGGGGCATAAGGCAGCGGAACATGAAGCGCCCAAGCTGAAAATCGTCAAACCGGGATCGATGACGCCAGCCGAATACGATCGAATGGTTCGGGATCTGGTAAACTTTCTGGAATATGTGGCTGAGCCGGGCAAGCAGACCCGCCTGTCACTGGGATTGCCAGTCTTGTTGTTCACTCTGCTGTTCACGATTCTGGCGTATTTCATGAAAAAGGAATTCTGGAAGGACGTGCATTGAGTCGCGTCTTCCGGAGTTCGCGACCGATTCGGGAGAGTCAATGACCCTAGCTGCAAATCGACGTTCAGTCATGACATTGTTCTCGGCGCAGGACTGCGCGCAATGTCACCGAGCGCGTATCGTTCTGAGGGAGAAGGACATCACGGTCGATATCATCGATATCGACCCTGAGAACAAGCCGGAAGATCTGGTCGATCTGAACCCGTACAACAATGTGCCAACGCTGGTCGATCGCGAACTGGTGCTCTACGAGCCCCGCATCATCATGGAGTATCTCGACGAGCGGTTCCCGCATCCGCCGTTGATGCCGGTCGACCCGGTTTCTCGTGCACGCAGCCGGCTGGCGCTCTATCGGGTTGAAAACGACTGGTACACACTGCTCGATGATCTGCAGCATGGTGGTGAAAAGAAGCGCGCCAGGGCGCGCCGTTTCTTTCGTGAGACCTTGACCGCTTCCGCCGAGGTCTTCGCGGCCAAGCCTTTCTTTCTCAGTGATGAGTTCAGTCTGGTCGATTGCACCATTGCGCCGATCCTCTGGCGTCTCGAGCACTTCGGGATCGAATTGCCAGCTGCCGCGGCACCTGTCAAGGCCTACATGGATCGCATCTTCCAGCGCGAGAGTTTCGTGTCGAGCCTGAGCGAGACGGAAGCCGAGATGCGGGCCTGATGACCCCGTCGCTGGCACATGTCCGAGCCTGAAATGACCTCCAATCGTCCGTATCTGATTCGGGCGATCTATGAATGGATTGTCGATAATGGCATGACGCCACATCTGTTGGTGTTTGCCGACCATCCCGGTGTGGTGGTGCCCCGGCAATATGTCGAAGATGGAAAAATCGTCCTCAACATCAGCCCGATTGCTGTCCGTGGCTTGGTGATCGGTAATGACGAGATCACTTTCTCTGGCCGTTTTGGTGGCACGCCAATGGATGTCGTGGTGCCAGTAGGGCAGGCTGGCGCCATCTATGCACGTGAAAACGGCAAGGGCATGGTGTTTGCGCCCGAGGAACCAGGTGGGCCGGAGCCGGATGGCCCGTCTCCCGACCAGGATCACGATTCAGATACGCCGCCTGCCAGGAAAGGTGATCGTTCACACCTGCGAGTGGTCAAGTAACGCGGTCGAATGGTTTATCGGCTGCTCCGTTGAACAGGTGTGAAAATGGGGCGTCAGAACGGTTTGACGACAACCAGGATCACCACGGCGATCAGGATCACCGACGGTATTTCATTGAACAGCCGATACCATTTTTCACTGTGCCGGTTGCGGTCTTCTGCAAAAGCGACTGTCAGTTGCCGACACCAGAAGTGATAACCCGCCAGCATTGCTACCAGCGCCAGCTTCAGATGCATCCAGCCCTGGCTCAGGTAAGCTTCCCAGCCGAGGCTGAGCATCCACAGTCCGAAGAACGCCGCCAGCCCGCCGCCGATGTGCGTCATCATCATCAAGCGCCGCTCCATGACCTTGAACAGTGCGACCGTATCAGCGGATGGCTGCTGGGCGTGGTAAACGAACAGTCGCGGCAGGTAGAAGAGTCCTGCAAACCAGGTGACGACGAAGATGATGTGGAAGGCCTTGATCCAGAGCATGACAAACCAACGGTCGAGCGATGCGGTATTCTACACTGATTCCTGGCCCGGATTTCTCACAGGGTCGCGTAGCGGGGCCGCATTGGGCGGCTGCAGTCGTGATGCTGTCAGAGATTCGGGGGAAGCCCATCCCGGGAATTTGATCGAATGAGTTATCGACTGCTTAGAAACCTGCTGTTTCGGTTGCCGCCAGAGCTGGCGCATCAGCTCTCATTGTCCGCCTTGCAAGGGATGGCTCGATGGCGCTGCAATGCGCGCGAGCGGTCGCAATTGATCCATGCGCCCAAAACGATCATGGGTATCGAGTTTCCGAACCCTGTCGGCCTGGCTGCCGGGTTGGACAAAAATGGTGACTATATCGATGGGCTGGGTTGTCTCGGCTTCGGTTTCATCGAAGTCGGCACGGTGACGCCCCGACCTCAACCTGGCAATCCCAAACCGCGGTTGTTTCGTCTGCCCGAAGCGGAAGCGATCATCAACCGGATGGGTTTCAACAACAAGGGCATCGACCATTTGCTTGCACAAGCGCAGCAACGGCGTTATCCGGGCGTGCTGGGCATCAACATTGGCAAGAATTTCGATACTCCGGTGGCGAAGGCGGTGGATGACTATCTCATCGGCTATCGCAAGGCCTTCCCGGTCGCCGACTATGTCACCGTCAATATTTCCTCCCCCAATACGCCAGGGCTACGCGACCTGCAAGGCGCCGGCTTGCTGGAAGGCTTGCTCGAACCGCTCAAGGCGCTGCAACAGGAGTTGCAACAGACCCACCAGCGACGAACGCCGCTGGTCGTCAAGATCGCGCCCGATCTTGAATCGGATGACGTTGTCTTGTTGGCTGGCGTGATCAACCGGTTGGGTATCGAAGGTGTCATTGCCACCAACACCACGCTGGCACGCACCGCGGTTGCGGATCTTCCGCACGGTCAAGAGGCGGGAGGACTCAGTGGCCGCCCCTTGTTCGCGGCTTCGACAGCGTTGTTGGGCCGGTTGCGCCGCGAACTGGACGATTCGGTCGCGCTGATCGCTGCCGGCGGTGTGTTCAGCGAGCAGGATATGGCGGCCAAGTTGGCGGCGGGCGCCGATCTGGTGCAGATCTATTCCGGTCTGATCTATCGCGGGCCGGGATTGGTGAAACGGCTCACCCAGACGCGCCACTGATCGTACAGCCCGGGGTCCAATGCGGCGACCACCGAACGGCAATCCAGTGTGCCATTGAAGACCGGCTCGCCCGTCAGCGTTTGTGCCTGCCCGCCAGCTTCCATCAGAATCAGAAACCCGGCGGCATGGTCCCACAGCTTTTGCCCACCGTGCAGCAGCAAATGCCCCCGCCCGGCTGCCAGCCAGCTCCATTCCAGCGCGCAAGCGCCAAAATTACGCTGAGACGAGAACGGCCGCTGTTCGATCAGCGCCATCAGCAATCGCTTGGGCAACCGTTTCAAATCGACCAGACCGATACAGTTGGCAATCGAAAGATCCACCGGGCAGACGCTCAGAGGCTGATCGTTGAGCCAGGCGCCTTGCCCCTGGCGGGCGGCGAACAACTCGTCCCGGATCGGGTCGTAGACGATACCGAGTTGTGGATAGCCGTTTTCGATCCATGCCAGCGAGGTGCAGAAAAAGGGGATACCGCCAACGAAATTGGTGGTGCCGTCGAGTGGATCGAGACACCAATAGGGGCGTTGTGACTGGATCATGGCCTGTTGTTCGGCCAGCGGCATTTCCTCGCTGAGAAAGCCTACTTCCGGCCATGATTCGGCCAATAGCGAGCGAATCCGCTGGTTGAGAGCCAGATCGAGCTCCGTCAGCAGGCTACCGTCAGCTTTCAACTGGCGGGCGCAGCCTTCGAGTCTTGGTCCCAGTTCCTGCCGGGCGATCTGGCGTATCTGCTGCCCCAGGGTTTTCAGGTCTGGGTAGGTCATGCGCTGGCAGACTCCGGATACAGAGCCCGCAGCCCGGCAGGACTGGCCTGACAGACGCCGCGTTCCGTAATCAACGCGGTCACCAGCTTGGCGGGCGTGATATCGAAAGCCGGATTGATGGCGGTGCTGCCCTCAGGGGTCAGCCGGATGCGGGTACGTTGGCCCGCATCATCGAGACCGGTCAGGTGAGTCACTTCCTTTCCGGGCCGGTATTCAATGGGGATCTCGAAGCCGTTTTCGATCCTCCAGTCGATGGTCGAACCGGGCAGGGCGACATAGAACGGAATATCGTTGTCCGCCGCCGCCAGCGCCTTCAGATAGGTGCCAATCTTGTTGCAGACATCGCCCCGCGCGGTGACGCGATCGGTTCCGACGATGCAAAGATCGACCGTACCATTTTGCATCAAGTGTCCGCCAGCATTGTCACAAATCACATGATGGGGAATATCCTGTTGCCCGAGCTCCCAGGCGGTCAGTGCTGCACCCTGGTTGCGTGGCCGGGTCTCATCGACCCAGACGTGAACATCGATGCCTGCTTCCCGGGCCTTGTAGATGGGTGCCAGCGCAGTGCCCCAATCGACCGTCGCCAGCCAGCCGGCATTACAGTGGGTGAGGATGTTCAATGGCCGTCTTTCCGGGATCTCATTGGCGATCGTTTCGATCAGCTTCAAACCGTGTTGGCCGATGGCTTCGTTGGTGGCGGCATCCTCATCACAGATTTTCGCCGCCAGTGCGTAGCTGGCGGCCAGGCGATCATCGGGCGGCAACGGCTCGAGATGTGTCTGCATACGTTGCAGTGACCAGTGCAGGTTGACAGCGGTTGGCCGGCTCGACAGCAATTGTTGCAAAGCCTGTTGCAGCGACGCATCGGAAGGATCCTGGCGCATGGCAAGGCAGATGCCATACGCGGCCGTGGCGCCAATCAATGGCGCGCCACGCACCTGCATGGCTTGAATGGCGTGAAAGGCTTCTTCGACGGTGGATAAGGTTTGGGTCGTAAATGTGTGGGGTAGTCGGGTCTGATCGATGATCTCGACCCGCCAGCCGTCATCGTGCAGCCAGATCGAGCGGTAATGTCTGCCGTTGACGATCATCCGGCACGCACGCAAGAAAAGCAGGTGGAAAAGGGTGCACATCCTTGTACCATCACTTCATTCCGTAGTGATCGACGAAAGCCTGGATGCGCTTCCCTGCGCCAGTCATCCAGTCCATGGTGGCCGACCGTCATCGACCGGTGAAAATTTAACATGAACATCGGGCGCAGGGGCATGGCAACTCTCGTCGAGTATCGAATAGCAGGGTGGAATGGAGTATTTTCTCGACCAAAGGTGAATTCTTCACATCGGTTTTCAATTCATCCGTCACAATGGTTCCGTGACCACAAAAGCGCCACGAATATCACCTGCCTTGAAGCCAGTTGCCTTATCCAGCGGGTAGAGTTCATGCAGTTTATCTTGCAGTGCTGGCGAGAGGTCGCTGCCGTGACAGGTCAGACAGACTTTTCCTGTTGGAATGGCTTTCATGTAGCGGAAAACCTGGCGGCCTTTGATCTCGACGATTTCACTGTGCTCCAGTGATTGCACTGGCTTGCCTGCCCGTTGTGCTGCCTCGAATTCATCCAGCACTTTCTTTTGCCAGCCGATTGCCTCGTTGGCCGGGTTGCGGTACTTCGCGCTGACTCGGGACAACGTCATACCGTGATCGGATGAAAATCGACGGGTGATCTCTGGCGCTCGTGTGTGGCATACCGACAGCGCTTCCAGCGGGCCGCCGTGCTCGAGCGCGGTCTTCAACTCGGATTTCAGCGCGGTGGCAAACGCCTTGACCGCCTGGCGGGCTTGAGCGGTCTTGCGATCGATGAAAGCCTGGGTCAGTGCCTCGGGGCGAATATGGCCATTGGCGTCACGGGGCACCGCGGTGTCCGGGGTAGCCGACCGGGTCGTCGTGGACACGGAATCAGCAGTGGTTTCGGGCGCGGTTGCGGAGTCTGGTTCCGGGGCGGCGGGCGCCTGGGAATCCGAATTCGGGGAGCAGCCAGCCAGCAGCAGCAAGGCGGTCAGCACAGTGAAAAACAATGGGGCGCGATTCATGTCGAAATCCTCCGCGACGGGGTCAGCAAAGCCGGAAAGCAGGCAGCGATTGTAATACCCGAGCCGATGACAGTGAAGCGCGCCGCATTGGGCGGCCGCAGTCGTGATCCTGTGAGAAATCCGGGTTAGCCCGCTTGTCGCCAGGGGCGCGAGGCCGAGCGGCGTTCGACAGCGGGGGCACCAGAGTGCTGCTCATGATCCGTCCTGTTCGCCACTTTGAAAACGGATACCATGTGCCTGAGCGAATCGGCCTGTCTGGTCAAAGCCCGGCTGGCCTGTGCCGTTTTTTCGACCATCTGAATGTTTTGCTGGGTGTTCTTGTCGATTTCCAGCATCGCCTGATGGATTTGTTCGATGCCCGTGCTCTGTTCTTCGCTGGCGTGTGAGATCTCCTCGAATACCTTGTTGACCCGTTCCACCGAGGCGATGATGTCATGCAATGCCCGGCTGGTGTCGTCGACCAATTGTGAACCATCGGACACCTTGCGCAAGCTGTCATCGATCAACGCATTGATTTCCTTGGCTGCTTCGGCTGAACGCTGCGCCAGTTCCCGAACCTCGTTGGCGACCACGGCAAATCCGCGCCCCTGATCACCAGCGTGCGCTGCTTCGACCGAAGCATTCAGCGCCAGCAGGTTGGTCTGGAAAGCGATTTCATCGATGACTGTCGTGATATTGGCGATCCTGCGGCTGGCTTCCTGGATCTCGGTCATGGATTCGGTTGCCCGGCGGGCGGCTTGTCCGCCCTGTTCCGCCAGTGACAGGGTTTTCATCGACAACTGGTTGGCCGAGCGGGTGTTTTCAGTGTTCTGCCGCACGATGCCGGTGATTTGTTCGAGGCTGGCACCGGTGGTTTCGATATGCTCCGCCTGAACGGCTGTGCGTTTGCTCAGTTGATTGTTACCCTGCGAGATATCGTTGGTCGAGCCATGGACATGCCTTGCCGTGTTGGCAATCTCGCCCAGAATCGTGTTGAGCTTGGCCACGGTCTGGTTGGCGCTGGATTTGAGTTGGTTGAAGATGCCCTGGTATTCGGCATCGATGGTTTGCGACAGGTCGCCATCGGCCAGTGCGCCCAGCACGCGCTGTACGTCGCTGATGATCCGGTCGCTGACATCCAGCAAGGTGTTGAGTTGTTGGGCCAGCATGGCAGTGAACTCGTCTTTGTCCTCGAGTGATACCCGCTGCGACAGGTCACCCTGTCCAGCCTGTTCGACCACCGACTGGATTTCTTTTTCCACCGCAACCTGGCGGGTACGGTCGAGCCATTCGATCACGGTACCCAGGCGCTCGTTGCGTTCGTCGAAAATGGGGTTGGCCGAATAGCGAAAACAGCAGCCCCCCAGGGTGATTTCTCCACTGACACGCCCGTGCATGCTTTGCAGCGCCTGCGGGGAAAGTTTGGGCTCGAACGACAGGATTTCCATGCTGGCGCCGACCAGCCGGTCTGGAGAGAACCCGGCCAGTTGTTCCTGGATCGGGCCCAGGTTGGCGTTGAGCATGTTCAACAGCGCCGCGTTGGCATAGATGATCTGGTGGCGTGAGTCGGCGATCATGACGTTGGTGTCGACGTGGTCGAGAGCGAACTGGATCCGGCTGGCACGCCGTGCCATTTCACGGGCATCCATGACATCGAAGCCCAGCTTGATCTGGGTGGCTTTCACCGCCTGTTCCAATTGGCCGATCTCATCGGTTCGATGGCTGTCCAGCCATTCGAAATAATGACCTTCGGCCATGCGTTCCAATGTTTTGGACAGTCTTTGGATAGGATCGGTGATCAGGCCCTTGAGCGCCCAGCCCAGCAACGGAATGGCGATACCGGCGGTCAGCATCGCAGCAAACAGTTCTCGGAGGTGAAAATTACCGGTCAACAGCGTTTCGAAACCGATGTTGATCAGCAGCACGCCGAGCAGCGCCGCATACAGGGTATGAGTCACCTTGGCGTTGACGATACCCGTTTTCAGTCGGGCGAGGGCGTTGGGTTTGAGGTTTGCATGGCCGGCATCGATGGCCTGGTAGAGGTTGGATGCCTGTTCGATGTCGCCCGCAGAAGGTTTGGAACGCACACTGAGGTAGCCCGTGATTTGTCCATTCTCGGTGATGGGAGCGATATTGGCCTTGACCCAGTAGTAGTCACCATTCTTGCAACGGTTTTTGACGATGCCGGTCCAGGGCTGGCCGCGTTTGATGGTGTCCCACAGATCCTTGAACGCCACGGTCGGCATGTCGGGATGCCTGACGATATTGTGGTTGTGACCAATCAGTTCTTGCCGGCTGTAGCCGCAAACTTCGGTGAATTCGTGGTTGACGTAGGTAATGATGCCTTTCAGGTCTGTTTTGGAGACCAGGATGGCACCATCCTTGATTTCCCGCTCGTTGCGGGTGACGGGGAAATTCTTTTTCATTGGTGAGTCGGTGGTTGTGAGTCTGGCCAAGCACAGGCAACTTTGGTGCCAGACTTCTGAGGCCGATCAATGGCGGGGATTTCGGGAGGAGCGGTATCGCTGCGCTTGTTGGGTGTGAAAAAGTTACCTGTCAACCGGAAATTTCTGGCCATATTACCGAGCGACTACGTGGAAACCGGAATGGTTCCACGAAC
>CAZTJP010000034.1:0-13530 GCA_964613895.1 uncultured Thiotrichales bacterium
GATGATTCAGATCAGGAAGGTTCATGGCTTTGGCTCCAACTGGATGACGGGCTAGGCAACATTTCTCACAGGGTCGCGTAGTGAGGCCGCCCAATGCGGGCTTGGCAAAGCGTACTGAAAAAGTTCGCCTGACGCATCCCGCCGGTCGGGCTGGAGCCGTGTATACTCGTGCGGATGCATTTCGATAACGCCGCATCGTCATGAAACAGAGTCCCAGAACGCTCGAAGCCAGCCTGCAGAAGGGGCTGGCGCCGATCTATCTGATTTCCGGTGATGAACCGTTGCAGGCCATGGAATGTGGCGATCTCATCCGCCGTGAGGCGCGCCGACAAGGGTTCACCGAACGTCAGGTATTGCAGGTCGAGACCGGTTTCGACTGGTCGGCCTTGCAGGGCGAAGCTGCCGCCATGTCGCTGTTCGCCGAAAAGAAGCTGATCGAACTGCGAATGCCCAGCGGAAAGCCCGGCATGGCAGGCGGCAAGGTCTTGCGGGCTTATGCCGATCAGCCACCGCCGGACAATTTGCTGGTGATCCATGCCGGCAAGCTGGATGGTTCCACCAAGCGCAGCGCCTGGGTCAAGGCACTCGACAAGGCGGGTGTCTGGATCGAAGTCTGGGAACTCAATCCCGCGCAAACCCTGCAATTCGTCGGCGAACGGCTGCGGCAGGCCGGATTCCGGCCGGATCAGGAAGCCTTGCGGCTGCTCACCGAGCGGGTCGAGGGCAATTTGCTGGCGGCCGCCCAGGAAATCGAAAAACTCAGGCTGATTCGCGAGCCGGGCCCGCTGAGCGCCGAAGATGTGATCCAGGCGGTGGCCGATTCGGCCCGCTACGATCCGTTCGAGCTGATCGACGCGGCGTTGATCGGCGATGCCCATCGCGTCATCCGCATTTTGCAGGGCTTGCACGGCGAGGGCGTGCACGAAGCGCAGATTCTCTGGGCAGTCAGCCGTGACCTGCGCATTCTGGCCGATTTCAGCGCCCGTCAGGCGCGTGGCGCCAATCCGGAAACAGCCTTGCGCGCCGTCTGGGGCGCGCGCAAGAATCTGATCCTGCGTGCGGCCCGGCGGCATTCGGCCGATGCCTGGGCGGCGATGTTGCGCTGCTGTGTGCGGCTGGACCGGATGATCAAGGGGCTGGCGCAAGGCAATCTCCAGGATGAGTTGTTACAATTGCTGCTCACTGTCGCCGGCGAACCGGCGATCCGATCGAACTGTGGGAAATCGATGGATCCATCCTGATGAGCGCTGAATTCGAAACTGTGGTCGATGTGGCCGATTACATGCAGGAAGTGGGCGAGGCCGCCCGCGCTGCCAGCCGCGTGGTGGCAGCTTCCTCCACCGCGCAACGCAACACCGCCTTGCAAACTGCCGCCGAGCAATTGCTGGCGAACAAGGCGGGGCTCAAGGAAGCCAATGCAGTGGATATCGCCGACGGCGAACTCAAGGGCCTGCCGGCGGCGATGCTGGATCGTCTGACGCTGACCGATGAGCGCATCGAAGGCATGGCCGAAGGCTTGCGCCAGATCGCAGCCTTGCCCGATCCGGTCGGCGCCATGAGCCGCCTGAACTACCGCCCCTCCGGTATTCAGGTGGGCCAGATGCGGGTGCCGCTGGGCGTGATCGGCATCATCTATGAATCGCGGCCCAACGTCACTGCCGATGCGGCTGGCCTGTGCCTCAAATCCGGCAATGCGACGATTCTGCGCGGCGGCTCCGAGGCGATCCACTCCAATCAGGCGATTGCCGAATGCATCCATGCCGGGCTGCAAGCGGCCGAGCTGCCGGAACAGGCGGTGCAGGTGATCGAGACCACCGACCGCGCTGCCGTCGGCGAGTTGCTGCGCATGGACCGGTTCGTCGATGTCATCATTCCCCGTGGCGGCAAGGGCTTGATCGAACGGGTCAGCCGTGAGTCGCGGATTCCGGTCATCAAGCATCTGGATGGCGTCTGTCATGTCTACATCGATGCCGCCGCCGACGAACGCAAGGCGCTGGATATCGCGCTCAATGCCAAGACCCATCGCTACGGCGTCTGCAATGCGATGGAGACCTTGCTGGTGGATCAGGCGGTCGCCGCCGAACTGTTGCCGCGCCTGAAAGCGCTCTACGACGAAAAATCGGTCGAGCTGCGCGGGTGCGAGAAAACCCGCGAGATTCTGCCGGATATCAAACCGGCCAGCGAGGCAGACTGGGGCGAGGAGTATCTGGCGCCGATCCTGGCCGTACGCGTGGTCGAAGGGCTGGATCAGGCCATGGCGCATATCGAGCAATATGGCTCGCATCATACCGATGCCATCGTCACCGAAGACTACAGCCGCGCCCGCCGCTTCCTGCGTGAGGTGGATTCCAGCTCGGTGATGGTCAACGCCTCGACCCGCTTCGCCGATGGCTTCGAATACGGGCTGGGCGCCGAGATCGGCATCTCCACCGACAAGCTGCATGCCCGCGGCCCGGTCGGCCTGGAAGGCCTGACGACGTTGAAATATGTCGTGTTCGGCGATGGCCAGATCCGCGAATAGATCGTGATCGGCCTGTTCGGTGGCGCTTTCGATCCGGTCCACCACGGTCATCTGCGCCCGGCGCTGGAGGTGTTCGAAACCCTCGGCTTGCGCGAACTGCGCTTCATTCCGCTCAATCAGGCGCCCCACAAACAGCAACCCACACTGCCGGCCGAATACCGCTATCGGCTGCTGGAACAGGCGCTGGCCGGCCAACCGGGATTCGTCGCCGACCGTATCGAACTGGCGCGCGGCGGCGTATCCTATACCGTGGAGACGCTCGCAACCCTGCGCCGCCAGTTGCCCAAGGCATCGCTGGCGCTGTTGCTGGGTACCGATGCCTTCGCCGGCTTGCCTGGCTGGCACCGCTGGCGTGAAATTCTGGAAATGGCCCATATCGTATTGATGACACGCCCCAACAGCGAGATCGACGAACGCCGTTTTCCCGCCGGCTACCTGGCGGATCGTCTGGTGGAGACGCCCGAGTCGTTACGCGCGGCGCCAGCAGGCAGGATACTGCCTGTCGAAGTCACCCAGCTGGATATTTCCTCGACCCGAATCCGGGCGCTGCTGCAACAGGGGCGGACGCCGAGATACCTGATGCCAATGGCCTTGGCGGATCGCCTGACACGAGACTGGCCTGTGCCGAGCAAGCCTGTCAGGCAGTAAGAAATGACTATAGATATGAATTTTATATGACTGATAATCAACAGGAAAAACTGGAAGAGCTGAGCCGCTTGGTGATCGACGCGCTGGAAGATCTGAAAGCCATCGACATCCGCACGATCGATGTTCGGGGCAAGTCCTCGGTGACCGATAAATTCATCATCGCCACCGGCAAATCGACCACCCATGTACGTGCCATCGCCGAGGCGGTGATCTTCAAGGCGAAACAGGCTGGTTATCAGCCGTTGGGCACGGAAGGTGAAAAATCGCTCGAATGGATGCTGGTCGATCTCAACGATGTGGTGGTGCACATCATGCTGCAGGAGATTCGCGACTTCTACAATCTCGAGAAACTCTGGGAAACGCCCGCGCAGAGCGACGAGGGCGATTCCGCCGCACTGTAGCGGGATGCGCCGCAGGTGAAACTGCAACTGATCGCGGTGGGGGGAAGGATGCCCGGCTGGGTCGATCAGGGCTATCAGGAATACGCCCGCCGCATGCCACGCGAATGTCAACTGATGCTCAGGGAGATTCCGGCACGGCCGCGCGGCAAGCATGCCGCCATCGAGCCGCTGCTGAAACGGGAGGCGGAACAGATTCTGGCCGCCATACCGCGTGGCCATGGCGTCATTGCGCTGGATGTGAACGGCAAGGCCTGGAATACCGAACAGTTGTCACGCCAGCTGGCGGACTGGATGGCGTCCGGCCGCGACTATTCGCTGCTGATCGGCGGCGCCGAAGGTTTGCACAGCGACTGTCTGGCACGCGCCGATCTCCGCTGGTCGCTGTCGCCGCTGACCTTTCCGCACCCGCTGGTGCGCGTGATCGTCGCCGAACAGCTCTACCGGGCCTGGACATTGCTGCGTCACCACCCTTATCACCGGGCCTGAGACGCTGCCTGGGGCCAGAGCCGGGATCGATACGGTTTTCGTGCTTACCATACGAAGTCAGAGGGAGGCGGGTTACAGCGCTGATTGAGTGTATTCGCGGTGGATTCAGACTATGTTCATTGATGCAGCCTCATCATGAGTGAAGAGCCCCCTGTGGTGCTGGCCTCGGCATCGCCGCGCCGAAAGGATTTGCTTCGCCAGATCGGGATCGAGCCGCAGATCCGCGTCGCCGATGTCGATGAGACCCCGCTGCCGGCAGAGACACCGGCCGCTTTCGTGGAACGTTTGGCGCGCGACAAGGTCTTGGCAGTAAGCAGTGCGGTGGCGCCGGATGCCATCATCATCGGCGCCGATACCGCCATCGAGCTGGATGGGCGGATCATCGGCAAACCGACGGATCGCGAGGATGCGATCGCCATTCTGTCACAGCTCTCCGGGCGCGTGCACCAGGTGCATACCGGCGTGGCGGTGAGCCGCGGCGCGCAACGGGATACGGCGGTGGTCTCGTCGAAGGTGCATTTTCGCGCGCTGTCACTGCGGGAGATCGAGGCGTACTGGCGTAGCGGCGAGCCGCGCGACAAGGCCGGCGCGTATGCGATCCAGGGGCTGGGGGCGGTGTTCGTGGAGCGCATCGAGGGGAGTTATTCGGCTATCATGGGACTGCCCCTGTTCACAGTATCGGCGCTGCTGGCGCGTTATGGTGTGGATCTGCTGCAAGCTTGAGGAAATGTCTTTGAATATTGAAGTGCTGATCAATGTCACCCCACAGGAAACGCGCGTCGCTTTCGTCGAAAACGGCGTGCTGCAGGAGGTGGCGATCGAACGCACCCGCAGCCGTGGCATCGTCGGCAATGTCTATCTGGGCAAGGTCTGCCGCGTGCTGCCGGGCATGGAGGCCGCGTTCGTCGATATCGGACTGGAAAAGGCGGCTTTCCTGCATGCTTCTGATGTCATTCCCGATCATCCCGAGGGTTCGTCCGACTATACGCCGGGGCGTCCGATCAGCAGCCTGTTGCAGGAAGGCCAGCAGGTGCTGGTGCAGGTCGTCAAGGATCCGCTCGGCACCAAGGGCGCCCGGCTGACCACCCATATCACCATTCCGTCCCGCTATCTGGTGCTGATGCCCTATGGCGGCTCGATCGGGGTATCGACCCGTATCGAGGATACCGAGGAACGCGAAAGGTTGCGTCAACTGGTGCAGCAGATTCGGGGCGAGCGCCAACAGGGTTACATTCTGCGCACCGCCGCCGAGGGCGCGTCCGAGGAGGAACTGAAGCAGGATATGGCGTTTCTCGACCGGGTCTGGGCGCGGGTGCTGGAGCGCGAGAAGACCTCCGCGCCGGGAACCTGCGTCTATTCCGATCTGCCGCTGGCCAAGCGTACCCTGCGCGATATGGTGGGCAGCGATTGTTCGCAGTTGCAGATCGATTCACGCGAGACCTTTCGTGACATGCGCGAGTTCGCCGAAGCCTATGTCCCTGAAATGGTGGATCGTCTGGCGCTGTACACCGGCGAGCGGCCGATCTTCGATCTGTACAACATCGAGGATGAAATCCTCAAGGCGCTGGAGCGCAAGGTGATGCTCAAGTCCGGCGGCCATCTGATCTTCGATCAGACCGAGTCGATGACCACCATCGATGTCAATACCGGCGGCTTCGTCGGCTCGCGCAATCTCGAGGAAACCATCTTCAAGACCAATCTCGAAGCAGCGCAGACGATTGCGCGGCAACTGCGGTTGCGCAATCTGGGCGGCATCATCATCATCGATTTCATCGATATGGTCGATCCGGAACATCGCCGCAGCGTCATGCGGGCGCTGAACCGGGCGCTGGAAAAGGATCATGCCCGCTGCCAGGTTTGCGATGTCTCGCCGCTGGGGTTGGTGGAGATGACCCGCAAGCGTACCCGGGAAAGCCTGGAGCATGTGCTCTGCGAGCCCTGTTCGGTCTGCAATGGCAAGGGTTATGTGAAGACTGCCGAAACAGCCTGTTATGACCTGTTCCGCGAAATCCTGCGCGAGGCGCGGCAATATGATGCCAGCCAGTTGTTGCTGCTGGTCTCGCAGGAGATCGTCGATCTGCTGCTCGATGAAGAATCCTCCAGCCTGGCGGAATTGCAGCAATTCATCGATCTGCCCATCAAGTACCAGGTGGAAACGCAGTATTATCAGGACCAGTTCGATGTGGTGCCGATCTGACGGCGCATTGTCGTGAAACTGATTTTATCCCATGGGGTTTCGATCAGCGGTCGGTTGCTGGCGGAACTCATCATCGTCTTTGCCCTGCTGCTGTCACTGGGGCGGGCGCTGGCGCCTTTCGCCAACGAGTACCGTGATCTGGCTGCGGAGTTGATCAGCCAACGCATCCATTATCCGGTGTCGATCGGTCGCATCGAGGCGGGATGGGCAGGGTTGAGTCCGTTGATCAAGCTGCGCCATGTGACGATCGCAACGCGTGACGGGCAGGATTCGCTGGCCAGTTTCGAGCGCATCCGCGTTCGCATCAACCCCTGGCTCAGCCTGGTGCGTGGCCGCTTGATGCCGGACAGCCTGATTCTCGAAGGCTCGCTGCTGGAGGTGGTGCGCCGCAAGGACGGGCATATGCTGTTCCGTGGTTTCGAGCCGAACGGCGCTTATCCCTCGATGCCTCATTTCAGTTCGCTGGAGGCCCTGGCGGGTCTGACGCTGAATCTGCGTGATATCCGGCTGAACTGGGCCGACCAGGTACTTGGGCGCGAATTTCGCTTCCGCGCAGAACGGCTCGACCTGGCGATCGAATCGAATGGTATCGATCTGGATTCCCGTATCGACCTGCCGGACAGCCTGGGCGAATCGTTGCGCGTGTCGGTGCAAACCCGGGGACCGCTCGATGATTTCTACAGCTGGCGTTCCAGATTCTATGTCCACGGCCGCAAGATCGACCCGCGTGGCAACCCGCTGACGCTGCCGAAAAGCTGGCCGACACTGGTGGGCGGGCGCATCGACCTGGAGTTCTGGGGCGACTGGCGGCCCGGGCGTGGTCTCGATGCGATCGGTGAGTTCAGTGCGCAACGGCTGCGGCTCGCAGCGGGGCAGGGCGCGCCAACCCAACAGCTGGCACTGCCCCGGCTGGCGGGCCGGATGGCGCTCAAGGGCACGCTGGAGAATGGCTCGCTCGATCTGGATCATTTGTCCATCATCACTGGACGACAGCGCTGGCCGACCCGCTACGGCAGCATCGCCTGGCAGCGGGATGCCCATGGCCAGCGCCGCTGGCGAGGCCGTTTCAATGCCATCGATATCGACGGCCTGGCGAGGCTCGCCGAACTGGCACCGCAATTGCCGCCCCAGCAACGCCAGCGGTTGGCCAGGCTGCGCCCCAGCGGCGCGGTGGAAGATCTCGATTTCAGCGCGGTGCTGGTGGAGGGTCATCCCGGCGCCTTTTCATTGCGCGGCGTGGCGCGGGACGTCGGCTGGCATGCGGTCGCCAAGCTACCCGGTGTCATGCCACTGTCGGGGCGCTTCCATCTGACCGAGCGCGGTGGCCAGGCCAGTGTGCGTGGGCAATCCCTGCGGCTGGATCTGCCCGCCTTGCTCGGCCACGGGCTGACATTGAAGCGGCTGGCGGCGGATGTCGATTGGCGAGTGGCGGACGGCGGCTGGCATGCAACGATCGACAATCTGCGCTTGGCCAATGCCGATCTGTTCGTCACCGGCACCGCGCGCCTGGTCGGGCGCAGTGGGGAGAAACCCCGGCTCGATCTTGAGCTGATCTCTCCTGGTGGCCCGGTGGCGCGCGCCGCGCATTACATCCCGTTTCCAGTGCTGCGTCATCAAAAGGTGCGAACCTTTCTCCGTCACGCCTTTGTGGCTGGGCGAATCGCCAATGCGCGGATTGGTTATCACGGTATCTTGAGCAAGCAGGCGTTCCGCTCGGGCAAGGCGATGATGACGGCTGTCTTCGATGTCGATGATGGCCAGATCCATTATCACGACGGCTGGCCCGATGCCCGGGCGTTGAATGGCCGGGTGCGCTTCGACAATGCCCGTTTCTCGGCACGGATCGACAGGGGCATGATCTTCGATTCGGTGATCGCCCCTGCGCGGGTGGATATCGACAATCTCTATCTCAGCCGTTTGCAGTTGCGGGGCAAGGCCCGTGGCGGACTCGGTGATGTCATCCGTTTTCTGCACGATACACCGTTGGCGAAACACCTGACCGGACTGCTGGCGCAGACCCGCGCCAGCGGCCGCTCGGAGCTGGCACTGAATCTGCATCTGCCGATCAGCCGCAAGCTCAAGGGCAAGGAAAAACCCCGCTTGTCGGGCTATATCGTTTTACCCGGCAACCGGCTGGCGTTGCCGAAGATGAAACTGGCCTTCGAGGATATTCAGGGCGCCCTGGCTTTCACGCAGAACAGTTATCACGCCGCAGGAATGACCGCCCGCTTTCGCGGTGAGCCGGTCGATGGGGATATCGAGACTTTACCCAACGGCAATACCGTGGTGGCGTTGACGGGGGATTTCGACGCCGCAACCTTGTTGCCCGCCATGCGATATTCGCTGTCGCGCGCACTGCGTGGTCGCAGCCATTGGAGAGCGACATTGACGATTCCCGGCAAACAGCAACAGGCACAGGGTGAGCGGCTGGCGCTGTTGGTCCGTTCGAATCTGCGCGGCATCGAGGTGGCCTTGCCCGCGCCTTTATCCAAGGCAGCTTCGGTCGAGCGGCCGTTGACGGTGACTTATCGCTTCGGTGACAACCCCGGGGTCGAGCTGAACTATGGCGCCTCGGTGCAGTTCGTCGGTGAAATGACGAGCGGACCCCAAGCGCGCTTGCGGCGTGGCGTGGTGCGGCTGCTGGACTCGCAACGGGCCATGCCGGCAGAAGGTATCGTTGTCGCCGGGCGCTGGCCGGGCATCGAGTTGATGCCATGGCTGCATGCCATCGACACCTTGCGTGACCCTTCGCAACCAGGGGTGGGGGTGAAGAGGCTGGAGCTGGATTTTTCCTATCTGACCCTGGGCGCGGGGATGACGCTGACCGATTGTCATTTGGATGCCAGTCACGCGCATGATGCCTGGCAGGTGGCGGTACGTGCCCATGAAGCGACCGGTGCGCTGGAGATTCCGGTTCGGTGGAAACAGGGAGCGCGCATCCAGGCAGATTTCGAGACGCTCAGGTTGCCGGCGGCGGGAAAAGGTGACGAGAAAGGTAACGGTCGGGCCGCAAGATTTTTGCCTACCGATCTGCCGTCGCTCGATCTGCGGGTTGCCAAAATGCAGTTGGGTGAACGCATGTTGGGTCGGCTGGCGTTGCGCACGACCAGAACGGTTGCCGGCTTGCGGATCGATTCGCTGGGTTTGGATCGGGACCATTATCACGCTTTGCTCGAAGGCGCCTGGAATCTGCGCCAGGGTCACCAGCGGCTCGATCTGAATGTGGATGTTCATTCGGATGATGTCGGTCGGGCTTTGCAGGATCTGCAATTCCGGCAGGGCTTGCGCGGGGGAACGGGGGAGTTGAATGGACATCTGATCTGGCGGGGCCCTTTGCTGCCGGTAGATTTCAGCCGGCTTTCCGGAACATTGGATTTGCAGATCAGTCAGGGCAAACTGAGCAATGTCGATCCGGGGTTGGGGCGGTTGATTTCGCTGGTGAGTCTGGACAATATTCCCCGCCGCCTGGCGCTGGATTTCAATGACGTGGCTGATCCCGGTTTCTATTTCGATTTGTTGTCGGGCCGGATCGAACTGAACGAGGGGACTTTGGTCACAGACAATACCACGATCGCTTCGGCCTTGGCGGATATTGCCATTCATGGGTCTTCCAGCTTGATCACGCGGCAGCACCATCTGGCGTTGCAGGTCACGCCGAAGATCAAATCGTCGATACCGGTGGCGGCGGGGATGATCGCCGGCCCCCAGACTGGCGCCGTGGTATTTTTGGTGGACAAATTCGCCGAAAGTCTTGGCCTCGATTTCAATCGTTCCGTCACGGCCAATTATTCGATCACCGGCGACTGGTCGAGCCCGGTGATCCGTTCCGAAGACAACTACGCACAGGACGAAGGCGCCGATTCGGAGGCACTGCCGGGGACGCCGTGAACACTCCCTTGCAGACTCCTCGAGCACCTGTCGGGCGTGATCTCCTCTGCCAGTCGGCGTCGGCAACCACGATGTTACGGCTTGCTCCGAGCTGGGGGGCGGCGGTTACCTCGTAAATTCCAACTGGTTCGGGGGCTTCGGCTGGATTTGATGGTAGATTAAGGGCTGTTCTCATTTTCTGTTCTGGAAGGATACGTTTGGTGAGCAAATTCGCAGCGATTCAGATGGGTTCCGGTTCTCAGGTTTCGGCCAATCTGCTGGCGGCCGAGCGCTTGATCGCCGAGGCGGTGACTCAAGGTGCCGAGTTTGTGGTGTTGCCGGAGAATTTTGCGTTGATGGGCAAGACGGAGCAGGACAAGCTGGCCGTGGCAGAGTCATCGGACGACGGTGGACCGTTGCAGGATTTCCTCTCGGAGCAGGCGCGCCGGCATGGCATCTGGCTGTGTGGTGGGACGATTCCGCTGGCCAGTGAGGATCCGGATCGTGTGTATGCGGCTTCATTGCTGTTCGATGCCGAGGGGCGTGAAGTCATGCGTTACGACAAGATCCATCTGTTCGATGTGCAGTTGGTGGGTTCTGGCGAGCGTTATACGGAGTCGGAGACGATTGTCTGCGGCGATGCGGTGAAGGTGGTGGATTCGCCTTTTGGCCGTATCGGAGTGGCGGTGTGTTATGACTTGCGTTTTCCCGAGATGTTTCGCGAGATGCTGGATCAGGGTGCGGAGATCGTGCTGTTGCCCGCAGCTTTCACGGATATCACCGGCCGGGCGCATTGGGAGATTCTGCTGCGGGCGCGGGCGATCGAGAATCTGTGTTATATCGTCGCGGCGGGCCAGGGTGGCTACCATGTCAGTGGCCGAACCACCTATGGCCACAGTATGATCGTCGATCCCTGGGGCGGGATCGTGGCGCAGCAGGCGTCATCATCGCCCGGTGTGATTCTTGGTGAGGTGGAGGTCGATTATCTGCAATCGACGCGCAAGCGTTTTCCGGCCATCGATCACCGGCGGCTGCGGCTTGGCAATCGGGTGAAGATGGATTGATAAAGGCCCGCATTGCGGGCCTTTTGGGTGTTCCTGCGGTGGATCGGTTATACGCAGCCGGTGGGTTTTGGCAGGCCGCCGTATTTGGTGATCGGCTTCATCGGGCCGGTGTTCCAGAGTTTGAAGATGTCTTTTTTGTCCTGGCCGATGTATTTGGCGAATACCCGGATGGGTGGAACGACCATTTCCTCGTCGTAGTATTCACGGGCTTTCATGATCTGTTCCCATTTGACGTCGTCCAGTTCGACGCCGTCGGCTTCGGCCATGGCTTTGCCGATTTCGGGCGTCCAGTCATCCATGCTGACCAGATAACCGTCTCCATCGCGTTCGGGAAGTTCTACGCTCATAACAATCTACCTGTTTATCAAGAATAGCCTGAGTCTACAAACGCTCGGCTGGTGGGACAATTTACCTTGAATGCCCTGAGGAATCCGGGTGGGTATCGCCCCGTCTCCGAAAATTCAGGATAATGGCGTCCTTTCCATACTGAGCAAGGAGTCCGGTTTGAATCTGCCTGCCTGTTATGTCCGCCAATCGGAGACGCCTGTCACGCTGATACCTGTCGATGAAACGCAACTGGGGTTATGGCTGAAGTCGCAGCCATCGTCCGTGCAACGCTGGGTGGAGGCCCAGGGATATCGGGCAGAGCCGCATTCGGTCTGTCTGTTGCCGGGCGAGGAGCAGGGCATTGCGGCGGTGCTGTATGGCGTCGGCAAGCAGCTCGATACCTGGTCGATCAGTGATGGACCCAAACGCTTGCCTGCTGGTGATTACCGGCTCGATTGCGATTGGCCGGAGGATCTTCGTTATCAGGCGGCACTGGGCTGGGGACTGGGCGCCTATCGTTTCGATCGTTACAAGGCGGATGACGGGACATTGCCGCGGTTGTCGCTCGAGGGGCCGATCGATACGGATGCCCTGTCGGCGGAGCTGATGGCGCTCACCCGAGTGCGTGATCTGATCAATACGCCACCCAACGATATGATGCCACCGGAGCTGGCGATCGAAACGCGCGCGTTGGCCGAGCGCTATGGCGCCAGTTTCGATCAAGTGGTGGGCGAGGCGCTGCTGGAGGAGAATTATCGGTTGATCCACGCCGTCGGGCGTGCCAGTGCCGAGGCGCCACGCTTGCTGTCGCTCCGCTGGGGCGATGAGTCGTCGCCGCGGGTGACGCTGGTGGGCAAGGGTGTCTGTTTCGACAGTGGCGGGCTCGATCTGAAGAATGCCAGCGGGATGCGTTTGATGCAGAAGGATATGGGTGGCGCGGCCCATGTGCTGGGGCTGGCGGAACGGATCATGGCCAGCGGTCTGCCGGTTCGATTGCAGGTGTTGATCCCGGCTGTCGAGAATGCGGTGTCGGGCAACGCTTTCCGGCCGGGTGATATTCTCGAAGCACGGGACGGCACGACGATCGAGATCGACAATACCGATGCTGAAGGTCGGTTGGTGCTCTGCGATGCGCTGGTGGAAGCCTGCCGCCAATCGCCCGATCTGCTGATCGATTTTGCGACCCTGACGGGTGCGGCGCGAGTCGCGGTGGGTACGGAGATCGGTTGCTATTTCACCAATCGGGATGCGTTGGCACAGTCGCTCGACCAGGCGGCAGCGCAGTTGGCGGATCCGGTCTGGCGGCTGCCGCTCCATCAACCGTACCGGGAGCAGATCAAGAGCCGCTGCGCCGATATCCTCAATTGCGCCTCCGGGGCTTTCGGGGGCGCGATCACTGCGGCGCTGTTCCTGGAACACTTTGTCGATGAGTCGATCGACTGGTTGCATTTTGACATCATGGCCTGGAATCAACGCCAGCGGCCGGGGCGTCCCGAGGGCGGCGAGGCGATGGCCATCCGGGCGGTGTTCGAGCTGATAAAAAATCGCTATCCTCTGTGAAAACGGCAAACAAAGGTGATATGATGCCGTCCGCTTCAGGGGCGGCCGTTCCGCCTTTGTGCTGCTTCCGCCATCGAGCATGGCGAACAAGACTGGCTGAGTGGCAGAGTGGTTATGCAGCGGCCTGCAAAGCCGTGGACCTCGGTTCGATTCCGGGCTCAGCCTCCAGTTTTCCATATCCCGCAGCTGCCTTGTCCGTTTTTATGTTTTTCACCGGATCTCGCTGCGAGTCCATCAGACACTCCGCCCGCCCAGGTGGCGAAATTGGTAGACGCAAGGGACTTAAAATCCCTCGGTAGAAATACCGTGCCGGTTCGATTCCGGCCCTGGGCACCAGATTGGCTCCCCATCATTTCCACAACACGACGGTGAGCCGTCTTTTCAAACCATTGACATGAATCAATCCGGATTTGCGTCCAGGGTCTATACTCATCAGTAAAATACTGTTACATCGACGTA
>CAZTJP010000035.1:0-13516 GCA_964613895.1 uncultured Thiotrichales bacterium
AACGGTATGTCCGGTATGGGCGGCATGTCTGGTATGAACGGTATGTCCGGGATGGAAGGTATGTCTGGCATGAACGGTATGTCCGGCATGTCGGGTCAGAAAAAGCCGTGGTGGAACCCGTTCAAACGGTAGTGGCGGGGGCGTCCTCTCTCACGTTGTCAGGAAAGTCGCGGAGCCCGAACCGAACGGTTTTTTGCGGCTTGTCTATACGCAGCGTGAGGGGGGATATGTGAATGTGGAGCAGTTTTTGATCCACTGAATCGGGCTCGATAGAGTCGAGGTGTTCTGAGGAACAGCATGATGTACATATTTGGCATGGGTCGCCGGCGTGCGTGGTGCGCGACTGTGGTGCTCTTTTTCTGTTTGATTCCTGCAATCCCTTGTGAGGCGGCGAAGGCCGAGGTGTCTAAAAGTTACGCCCAGGCTCGTTGGGATCCGATACATTTCAAGCCTGCCATCAATAACGCAACCAATGAGCAGTGCCTTGTTTGTCACAAGGAGATACTGACCCACAAGACGCGTGAAAAATCCCCTGCAGGTGTTCGTAAGTCACAAGTATTGGCCTGGTACGAAACACTCGACACCTACAAGGGTGAGCAGGAGACTTTTCATCGCCGCCATTTGGTCATGCCCTATGCCCGGAAGGTGATGAAACTTAGATGCAATACCTGCCATCAGGGAAATGATCCTCGTGAGGAGACGAGCAATGGGCATGCAACAGCTCAAGCGGGGCTTACCATGCGGAAAATGGTCGATCCAAATATCTGTCTGATGTGCCACGGGCAGTTTCCCTACAAAAACATGGCTGGACTTCCCGGCCCGTGGACAGAGTCATCCAAGTTGTTTCAGAACAACTGTCTGACATGTCACGTGGCGATCAGAACGAATCGTCACAAGGTCAATTTTCTGAAGGCAGATGCCATTGAAAAAGCGGGAAAAAAAGACGGAGATGTCTGTTATGGATGTCACGGTGGCCGTGCCTGGTATCGGATCAGCTATCCATATCCTCGCCACAAGTGGCCGGGTATGCCGGCTGAGACGCCCGACTGGGCAAAAGACCGACCGACTGAGTCTGCAGAAAGATTCTTGAAATGACCGGTCGTCGGGACTGCTCGATCATGATCGACTTGAAATTGCTATGTGAACAGGAGCCTTTCTGATGAGTCACAAGAATATCGAGGGAGTCCTGAGGGATTCCCTGAAAATGAACCGCCGAACCTTTCTGAAAACGTCGGCGTTGGGGTCGGCAGTGGCCACAGCAGGCGTGGCGCTGATGAAACCGGAAAAAGCTGCTGCATTTGCTTATGAGCCTTATCCCCGTGACGATCAGCTTGAAACGGTGGTGACCAGTTGTGCACATAACTGTGGTTCAAGGCACATGCTCGTTGCGCATAAGAAAGGTGATGTGATTGTGCGTCTGTCAACGGACAACGGCTCTTACCAGCAAGGTGGATATTTCAACAAGGATACCGAGGAGGAACCACAGGTACGTGCTTGTCTGCGCGGGCGCTCCTATCGCTCCCGACTGTACTCGCCCGAGCGCTTGTTGTATCCAATGGTGCGGGTCGGCGCGCGAGGGGAGGGGAGGTTCAAGCGAGCCTCCTGGGATGAGGCATTGAATCTCGTGGCCGAGAAAATGCTCCGTATCAAGGAAAAATATGGGCCTCAGGCATTACTCGATCAGAGTTATGCCGGAGCTTCATACGGCGTACTTCACAAGTCTGATCAGATAGAAGGTTTGCTGGGACGATTTCTGGGTCTTTTCGGTTGTCGCACCAGTTCCTGGTCGGTGCCTTCGTATCAGGGTACGACGACTTCATCGCGCTGGACGTTTGGCACGATTCATGATGGCAATGAGGATGATGCCTTTGCGCACTCGAAACTGATCATCATGTGGGGATGGAATCCAGCTTACACGTTTCATGGTGGCAATACTTTCTATTACATGCGTATGGCCAAGCAACGTGGTTGCAAGTTCGTATTGGTCGATCCGCAATATACGGATTCTGCAGGTGCTTATGATGCTTGGTGGATTCCGATCAAACCGAATACGGATGCTGCCATGATGGCAGGGATGGCGCATTATATCTTTGTCAATCAGTTGCAGGACCAGGCGTTCATCGACAAGTTCTGTATGGGGATGGATGCGGGAACCATGCCCGACTGGGCGGACAAAAGTCCCAATGGCAGGGAAAATTTCAAGGATTACATTCTCGGTAAATACGATGGGCAGCCGAAAACGCCCGAGTGGGCATCGGCCATCTGTGGCGTGCCTGCCGATGATATCAAGAAACTGGCCAGGATGTATGCGACGACCAAGCCGGCGGCACTCAAGGCTTCTTGGGCGCCGGGACGCAATGCCTATGGCGAACAGTACAGCCGGATGGGGGCTGCGCTGCAGGCAATGACAGGTAATATCGGTGTGCTTGGCGGCTGTGCCGAAGGCGTTGGCAAGGCGTGGCATGCTGAGGGTGTCGCATATCCGTACGATCAGTATGCCAACGTCTGGTATGCCTCGATCAAGTCCGATCGCTGGGCGCACGTGGTGTTGAACTATCCCAACGTAACACGTGAGGAGGCGGGGTTATGGCCACGCAATGATCATCTCGATGGTGTAGTACCCAATATTCGCGGTATTTTCTGGCAAGGGTCCGACTGGTTCAATCAGCTGACCAATATCAACAAGGAAATCAAGGCGATCAAAAAGCTTGATCTGGTCGTATGCATGGACTCAACCATTACTCCGTCGGGATTGTATGCCGATGTTCTGTTCCCGATTGCGACCCATTTCGAGCGCCATGATGTGGCATTACCATGGTACAAGGGCCATTACTACATTCACCGGCCCAAGGTCATCGAGCCTTTGGGGGAAAGCAAAACCGACTTCCAGGTGTTCACCGAACTTTGCTATCGGCTTGGAGGGGAGAAGATGGGGCGGCTCTACAACCCCCGGGCAAACCGTGAATACTTCGAATACAACGATGCCGTGGACGAAGCTTACCTTCGAGCCTGGTGGGAGGGCCGGGTGATGAAAAATCAGGGAGTCAGTATGTCTTGGGAGGAGTTCAAGAAGCATGGCGTTTACAAGTTCAAGCTCAAGGAACCGCATGTGGCGTTCCGCGAGCAGATCGAGAATGGAAAACCGTTCGAAACACCATCGGGAAAGATCGAGATTCTTTGTACCGAGCTTGCCAATATAAAAGACTGGGGGCGTACCAAGTATGGCAGTCCGATTCCTTCCATTCCCAAGTGGATCGAGCCGTGGGAGTCACTCAATAGTCCCAAGGCGAAAAAACATCCGTTTCATCTCATATCTCCGCATCCACGCTGGCGCACCCATTCGATTTTCAACAATGTTCCCTGGCTGCGTGAAACGTATGAACAGGAAGTGACGATCAATGCATCCGATGCAAGGAAACTGGGAATACGAACAGGTGATGTGGTTGAAGTCTGGAACGACCGCGGCAAGGTGGTGGTGCCGGCTTATGTCACTGAGCGCTGTATGCCAGGTGTGGCGGTAATTTACGAAGGTGCGTGGCTCGATCTCGATGACAAGGGTATCGACCGGGCCGGCAACCCGGATATGTTGACGCTGGATAACCCCAGTCCGGCAGGTGCGTTTGCGTATAACACTGTATTGGTGAGTATCCGCAAGACTCGCCTGGAACATCGGCCTGGATGGGATAAGCTGGCGACAGCGCGTAGCCATGTTTTCCGCCGTGACTTGTAACCGCTGGAGGTAACCATTGATGGCCAAGCAACAACTCGACAAGACGAAGATCAAGGCGGCGGTCAAGCGTCGCAAGAGGGAGGTCTATGAGCCAGTAGTTCCGGATATGCAGCTGGGATTCATCCACCACAATACCGATTGTATTGGTTGTCGGGCTTGTGAGATGGCTTGCAAGGACAAGAACGGATTACCACCGGGGCCACGTTTCCGGCGAGTGATGTATGTCGAGGGAGGCAGCTTCCCGGATGTATATGCATACAAGGTCAATATGTCCTGTAATCATTGTGCCGAGCCAGCCTGTTTGCCAAGCTGCCCTACGGGAGCGATCTACAAGCGCAAGAAGGACGGTATTGTCGATATCGACTCGACTTTATGTATCGGCTGTCGTCGTTGCGAGGCAGCCTGCCCTTATGGGGCGCCTCAGTTCATCCCTGAACTGAATATTGTCTCCAAGTGCAATATGTGTGTGGATGAGATAGAAGCCGGACGCAAGCCTTATTGTGTGATGGCCTGCATGATGAGGGTTCTGGATATTGGGCCGATTGATAAATTGCGTGATGGAAGTTACGTGACGAAAGCCATGGCGCCTGGAGAGAAACCGGTCCGACAGGTCAAGAACTTCGCCAACCCCGAGTTGACGAATCCTTCGATAGTGTTCATTCCTCACAGCAAAGGAAAGGTGGATGTATCGACGGACAAGGAGAAGTCATGAATGAAAAGTGTCCACCAGCGGGAATGGCGGTCGATGAAGCGTTGCTGGCTGATTTTTGTGGCGCGGTCAGCGAAGATTTGATGCTGTTGCGAAATCTTCATGCAGTGGAACTCAGCCCCCAGACGATGGCCGAGGTCAAGACGTTCGGTTTTCCCGGCTGTTTGCAGTTACAGCTTGATTCGGCACAGGCGAAGGAGGTGTTCGTGTTGCTCGATGAGGCTATGGAAACATGGGGGGATACGCCTGATCCAACTGCTATTGATGTGCTGGCTGCAGATTTTGCCGGCATCTACCTGAACAACGCCTGCGGTGCGGCTCCTCAGGAATCCTTCTGGTTGGATGATGATCATCTGGTCATGCAGCAACCGATGTTTCAGGTGCGGACGATCTACTCGGATTTTGGCTTGCGGGTGGCAGACTGGCGGCGCTGTCCCGATGATCATCTTGTTCATGAACTGGGGTTTATCGCTCATGTCTTGAAGTCACCTCCGTTCCGAGACTCGATGCATCACGTGGCGGGCTTTATGGACGAACATCTGTTGCGTTGGTTGGGTTCATTTGCAAATCGTGTTGCATCGCGCTGCGATACCTCATTTTATGCCGGGTTGGCGATGCTTACAGGATTGTACTGCGAGCGACTGCGCGACCTTCTGGCGGAATTGCTCGACGAACCCAGACCGAGTGCAGAGGAGATCGAGGCACGCATGACCGAGACGATCCAGCCAGTCCCCGTACCAGTACAGTTCGTGCCGGGTTCGGCACCAGGGTGGTAGCAGGCAATCAGTTTGTTGCGGAGCATGTTCGGACGCAGGCGTACCACGAAGGCGGGTGATGAATCCGTCGAATGCAAACCGTTACCGGAAATCGATGCGGATCGCTGCGTGCACTCTCGGTATGGCCAGGCGCATTGCCAGGCTTGCGTCGAAAGTTGCCCACGCGGTGCGTGGGTACTCGACGAGGAACAGTTGGGCATCGACCCGTCTGCCTGCGATTACTGTGGTCTGTGTGCTCCGGCATGTCCTGAAGCTGCGCTGGCACATAGCCATAGGCCGCTGACAGGCGAGTGGCAACGACAGGCGCTGGCTGTCTGTATCTGTGATCGCTGTGATGATGTTTCGATCGATCATGGGCGGATGGCTTGTGTGCACGCTCTGAGCCTGCTGGATTTGCTGCAACTCTATCGGCACGGGTTTATCAGGATCTTTGTGGCTACGGGGCCTTGCGAGCAATGTGAGCGCGGGGCAGGTGAGCGCTTGGAGGATCGTTTGACACAGCTCAATGCAGCATTGGTGGCGCGGGCATTTCCCCGTATCCGGCTGCATCGCATCGAGCCCGATCTGGCTGAGCAGCTTGTTCGGACGATGAAATACTCAGCATCGACAGTGACGGTGTCACGCCGTCATTTTTTGCGGCATGCCGTGGCGGAAGCGGCTGGCAAGAGTCTTCAGGCATATGGACTCTTGGAAGGTGATTCGCATGTCTTTACACCCCCGGGTGAGCTGATGCCGGGTGATGCCGGTGATGTCCCGATGCCATTCGTTCCCAAGATTGATCAGCATCGTTGTACTGCCTGTAGTGCCTGTGTACAGCTCTGTCCTCATGGAGCAATCTCCAGTACGGCGGAACCGGCCGCTTATCATACAGCAGCGGAAAAATGCAGCGGCTGCCGGATTTGCGTCGATGTGTGCGAGGAGGATGCTATTGTGGTGGAACGATGGGCGGTTCCTGAGGTGGGGGATATTCCCCTCCATTCGGCACGATGCCGCGCATGTGGTGTTCCATTTGTCGCCACGGGGAGTCTTCCCGAATCCGGGCTGTGTCCGGTCTGCTCCCGCGTCAATCATGCCGCTCGGCTGTTCGAAGTGCAGTAGCGGGCTTATGCCGCTATATTGGGATATTTGGGTTGACTTCGCCTGAGCGAGGCAACGGTAGGACAGTCGATGAGCATGGGATTCAAAGCACGGTGGGTGAAATCGGTATTCCGGGCGTTGGTTATCGGTGCTGTTTTGCCTGTTTTGGGACTGATGGCAAAGGAGTCGGGAGAGGATACTCGTTATCCGCCAGCGGTGGATTTCCCGGCGGGAGTGGATTGGTTCAATGTTTCCCGGCCGTTGACGTTGAAGGACCTGCATGGTCGGGTGGTGGTTCTCGATTTCTGGACTTACGGATGCATCAACTGCATTCATGTGCTCGCTGACCTCAAGCGGTTGGAGGCAAAATATGGCGATGATCTGCTGGTCGTCGGCATTCACACGCCCAAGTTCGACAACGAAAAAAATCCCTCCACGCTGCGGCGCATCATTGTGCGCTATGGAATTCGACATCCGGTAGTCAATGATAGCCACTATGTACTGGCGCAGATCTATGGTATGCGCGCCTGGCCGACCCAGGTGGTGATCGATCCGGATGGCAGGGTGTTGGGCAAGGTGGTCGGTGAAGATAATTACACCGTGCTCGACAAGGTGATTGCTGAACAGTTGAAGCAGCGGGGATCGCAGCGGAAACTGGCACAAATTCCGATTGCGCTGGAGAAGGAAAAATTTTCCACTTCATTACTTGCCGCTCCGGGCAAGGTCTCGGTTTCGGCGCAATATGTGGCAATTGCCGATACCTTGCATAACCGCATCGTCGTCACTGACCATCATGGCCGGGTTCAACAGATCTATGGTGATGGCAGGCCGGGGTTGCGCGATGGATCTGCCGCAACGGCCCGATTCAGGGCGCCCCAGGGAATGGCTTTTCTGGGAGGGAAACTCTATGTCGCCGATACTGGCAACCACGTCATTCGACAACTCGACTTGCCAGATGCCTCCAGCCACGCTTCCACGATCGATGTGACCACAGTCGCTGGCAATGGCAGCCATAAGCTGCACCGGCGTGCTCAGTTTGGCGCGACTGCAATCGGATTACGTTCTCCCTGGGCTTTGGCCGGGGACAAGTCTTCGCTTTACATTGCCATGGCGGGAGCACACCAGATCTGGAAACTCGATCTTGCGCATCAGCGAATTCGCCCTTTTGCTGGTGATGGCCGTGAAGGGTTGCGGGATGGTGACTTGCAAGTGGCATCTTTCAGCCAGCCTTCCGGACTGGCGCTGATCGGTGCACATTTGTTCGTCGCTGATGCGGAGGACTCTGCGGTGCGGAGGATCGATTTGAAACGAAAGCGGGTTTCGACGCTGGTTGGACAGGGATTGTTCGATTTTGGTGACGAGGATGGACGGTTTTCCGAGGCACTATTGCAACATGTGCTTGGAATTGCCGCGATCAGTACGCAACAGATCTATATTGCCGATACCTATAATCACAAGATCAAGAAGCTCGATCGGGTGCATGAAATCGTAGAGACGGTTGTTGGCACTGGGCGGCCCGGCAAGGGGTTGGGTGCTGGCTTGCGGTCAGCATTGAACGAGCCGGGAGGGCTGGCAATCTTCGAAGGGGGATTGTTGATCGCCGATACCAATAATGACCGGCTCGTGTACTATGATTTCGATAGCAGGGAACTGACCGATTGGCCGGTGACATTCGGGTTAGTGGGCGCTAACATGATGTAACACTTGGCGCAGGGATTGGTGGTATTCTGCGGGCGAACGGTAGGAGGATGTTCCTCCTGTGTTTTTACCGAGTGATCGAGGGAATTTGTATGAGTCTTGTCAGTGTATTGGGTAAGGTTGCTCTGGGCGCGATTGCCGCCAAGGGTGTCGGTAGTTTGATCAGTGGTCAACGTGGCGGAGGGCTTGCCAGTGCGCTAGGTGGGTTGATGGGCGGTGGCCAGCAGGGTGGCGGCGCTTTGGGTGCCTTGTCGGGCCTGTTGGGTGGTCAAGGCGGTGGTGGTAGTGCTGCCAGTGCTTTGTCGGGTTTGCTCGGTGGCCAGGGTGGTGGCGGTGCCGCCAGTGCATTGTCAGGTCTGCTCGGAGGTGGTCAGCAAGGCGGGGGCAGCGCCTTGTCAGGGTTGCTCGGTAGTCTGGGCCAGCAGAGCGGAGGACTCGGCGGGTTGCTCGATTCGCTGGGCGGCGGTTCGTCGGGAGGCGGTCTCGGCGCCATGTTGAATCAGGCGTTGCAGGGGCAGGCGCCGGAGACGACGCCCGATCAGGAGAAACAGGCCGAGATCATGTTGCGGGCGATGATCAGTGCCGCCAAGGCCGATGGCAAGATCGATGAGGAAGAGCAGCGCAAGATCACCGAGCACCTCGGCGATGATGTCACGCCCGAGGAAATGGAGATCGTGCGCAGTGCCATGGAGGCGCCGGTGGATGTGGAGCAGCTGGCGGCCAGCGTGCCTGCAGGCATGGAACAACAGGTTTATTTGATGTCTTTGCTGGCGATCGACCTGGATGCGCAGTCGGAGGCGCAATATCTGGATCAGTTGGCCAAGGCGCTGAATATTTCACCGGAGCAGGCCAACGCCATCCACGAAAAACTGGGGGCCCCAAAGCTGTACGGCTGATCCCCACGGGAGGATGTCATGCCATGGCATCCTCCCATAGCGTCCTCTTCGTTCCACATCGTTCCGCGGGGTCATATGGCCCCGCATCATCCTGCATACTTTCCTTCAGAGTTACTTTCCGCTCGACTGAGCGAACGCCAGTCAGTGCGCCGCATTGAGCGGTCGCAGCCGTGATCCTGTGAGAAGAAGACCCGCCGAGGAATCCGGGTTAGTATCGCTGATCGTCTTTTTGCTGATATCTTGGGTGGCAGTGAATGCATTTGCATATACTCGGTATTGCGGGCACGTTCATGGGTGGGGTGGCGCAGATTGCGGTGGCGGCTGGTCACAAGGTGACGGGCTCGGATGAGAACGTGTATCCGCCCATGAGTGTTCAGCTCGAGCAGGCGGGCATCGATCTGACCCGGGGCTTCGATCCGGCGCAGTTGGCCTGTGGGGCGGATGTGGTGGTTGTTGGTAATGTCATGAGACGCGGCATGCCGATCGTCGAGACATTGCTGAATGAAGGCATGCATTATGAGTCGGCGCCGCAGTGGTTGTATGAACAGGTATTGGCCGGTCGTCGGGTACTGGCCGTTTCGGGCACGCACGGGAAGACGACGACGGCGAGTATGCTGGCCTGGATTTTGGAGTTTGCAGGACTCGAGCCGGGTTTTTTGATCGGCGGCGTACCGGCCAATTTCGGTGTGTCGGCGCGCCTGGGTCAGTCGCCGTGGTTCGTGATCGAAGCGGATGAATACGATACGGCTTTTTTCGATAAACGCTCGAAATTCGTCCATTATCATCCCGAGGTGTTGGTCATCAACAACCTGGAGTTCGACCATGCGGATATTTTCCCGGATCTGGAAGCGATTCAGACGCAGTTTCATCATTTGCTGCGAATGATTCCCGGCAATGGAACGGTGATCTATCCGCAAGGCGACGCGGCGATTGCTGCGGTGATCGACCGTGGCTGCTGGTCGCGACAGGTGGTGACGCAGGCGGAGGCGGGGACGCCGGGCTGGGATGTGCGTCTTTTGCAGCCTGATGGATCGAGGCTGGAGATTTTTCTGGATGGTCAGTCGCAAGGTTTGTTGGAATGGTCGTTGCTGGGCCGGCACAATGCCAGCAATGCGCTGGCAGCGATCGCGGCGGCTGCAGCGGCAGGGATTTCGGTGCCGCGGGCGATTGCGGCACTGGCGGCGTTTCGTGGTGTTGCGCGACGCATGCAGTTGCGCGGTGAACGCAATGGGGTTCGCGTCTATGATGATTTTGCGCATCATCCGACCGCAATCCGCGCCACGCTGGAAGGGTTGCGTGCCCGGGTCGGAGATCAGCGTATTCTGGTGGCCTTCGAGCCGCGCTCCAATACCATGAAGATGGGGGTGCATCGCGATGCGCTGGGGGCGGCTTTCGATGCGGCGGACAAGGGGTTTTTCTATCTCGATCCGGCATTGGGATGGGGGCTGGAGGATTTGACATTGGGTATCGAGGCAGCGGCGTATTCGAATGTGGATGAGTTGCTCGAGGCGCTGGTCGCGCAGGCGCGGCCCGGTGATCATGTGTTGGTGATGAGTAATGGCGGGTTTGGCAATTTGCCGGCACGTCTGGTGGAGGCTTTGACATGATGGCTACTGTGCCCGGCGCGGTATCGCTGGCCATGACGGGGGCATCCGGTGCCCAGTATGGGTTGCGTTTGTTGGAACAATTGATTCGTGCCGGGGTACGGGTGGATATGATGCTGTCACAGCCTGCCCAGGTGGTGATCGGGCTGGAAACCGAGTTTCGCTTGCCATCCCGTCCGCGGGAGATCGGCCGCTATCTGGGAGCGCAGTTCGGCGCAAGAGCGGGGCAGTTGACGGTCCATGGCGAGAAGCAGTGGACCGCGCCGGTAGCGAGTGGCTCGGGGGTCAATGAGGTGATGGTGATCTGTCCATGTACGACGGGTACGCTGGCGGCCGTGGCGACCGGTCAGAGCCGCAGTCTGCTGGAACGCGCCGCCGATGTGACACTCAAGGAGCGCAAGAAGCTGATCGTCGTGCTGCGCGAGATGCCGTTGTCCGAAATTCATCTCGAGCATATGCTGCGACTGACACGGATGGGAGCCATGATGTTGCCCGCCAGCCCGGGGTTTTATCATCACCCGCAATCCGTGGAGGAGATCGTGGATTTTGTGGTGGCGCGTGTCCTCGATCACATAGGCGTCGAGCAGGCAATGGTGCCGCGCTGGGATGGGGCGCCGGTTCGCTCCCGGCGTTAGCATGCAGCCTTCTTCCATACCCGTGTTTCCCTTGCACTCGGTTTTGTTGCCGGGTGGCGTGTTGCCCCTGAGAATTTTCGAGGCGCGTTATCTGGATATGATCAGCCGCTGCCTTCGCGAGGATTCCGGGTTTGCCATTTCGCAGATCCGCGAGGGTTCCGAAACGGGGGGCGGGGCGGTGGTCTGGCCAGTGGGGGCGCGAGTTCGCATCATCGGCTGGGATTCGCTCAGCGATGGTTTGCTGGGGGTCACCGTCGAAGCGGTCGAGCGGGTGCGGTTGAGCGGATTCATTGAAGATCGCAGCCATTTGTTGTGGGCGCATGCCGAATCGTTGCCCGATGATCCCGATCGGATGCTGCCGCCCGAGTTCGACACTCTGGCCCGGTTGCTGGAAAGGATTCTGAAACAGATTGGTCCGCCTTTCGATCAGTTGTCGCCACGGCTGGATGATGCCGGCTGGGTGGCGGGAAGATTGACGGAATTGTTGCCCATCGAACCGGAAGCCAAGCAGCAATTGCTGGAGTTGAGCGACCCATTGAGCCGGCTGCACCTGTTGCGCGATGCGATGAAGGCGCTGCCGAGTGATGCTTGAGGCCTCGTTGTGCGACCCGCTGTAGCGCGAGGTCATTTCCCGTATTTTGCCGCGTTTTGACGCCCAACACTGGAGAAATGGCGCATTCTATGGCAGAGTCGCCGCTCTTTATCGGATTTTCAAGGATACAACCATGGCAACCGTCCAACTGACCAAAGATAACTTTGAGGCCACGATCAACGGTAACGATACTGTGTTTGTCGATTTCTGGGCGCCATGGTGCGGTCCCTGTAACAATTTCTCACCCATCTACGAGGCCGTATCCGAAAAGCACGAGGATGTGGTTTTTGCCAAGGTCAATACCGAGGAAGAACAGGAACTGGCAGCGGCATTTCAGATCCGTTCGATCCCCACGCTGATGATCTTCCGTGAGAAAGTCATTCTGTATTCCGAGCCCGGTATGCTGTCCGAGCCGCAACTGGAAGAGCTGATTGGCAAAGTAGCGGAAGTGGACATGGCGGAGGTTCACAAGGAAATGGCTGCTCAGAACGAGAACAAAGGTTAGCCGCTGGCAGTCGAGCTTTCATAATCCCAAGGGACAGGCGGCATGCAAGGATTGTTTTTCGCCCTCGGCCTGGCGCTGTTGCTATTGACGTTGCCAGGCACACTGGAATTGTTGCTGGTGACATTGCCGGCATTGCTGTGGCGTTCGCAGCCGGTAGCCGGACGTGGCGAAAACATCCGTCTCGCCGTGGTCACGCCAGCGCACAACGAGGCACGCGATCTGCCCGCCACCCTTGCCAGTCTTCAGCGTTGCCGGAACCCGATTCCGCCGCAGGATCATATCGTCATTGCCGACAATTGCACGGATGATACCGCCGGTATCGCCCGCGCGGCGGGATGCACCGTGCTCGAACGAGAGGATGCGGTGCGGCGCGGCAAGGGTTATGCGCTGAATTACGCTTTTTCCACGCTGGCAGGCAAGGGCTATGATGCAGTCGTGATCGTGGATGCCGACACCCGTGTCGATAGCGGGTTTCTGGATGCCATCCGGGCACATTTCGCCAACGGCGCGGATGCGATTCAGACCGGCTATCGTGTCGGCAATCCGGAAGCGGGCTTTCGGCCCCGGTTGATGCATATTGCGTTTCTGGCGTTCAATTTTCTGCGCCCCCTGTCGCGCAAGCAGGCGGGGTTCTCATCAGGCATTCTCGGCAATGGTTTTGGCCTCTCGATGGCGACGCTCGATGAGGTGCCCTACGACAGTTTTTCGATCGTCGAAGACCTGGAATACCATATTCGGCTGGTGCGTGCCGGGCGGCTGGTCGAATTCGTGCCCGAGGTGAGTGTCTGGTCGGACATGCCGGTATCGGCGGCCGAGGCGCAGTCACAGCGTGAGCGTTGGGAGGGCGGCCGGTTTCGCATGGTACTGGAACAGGCGCCGCGCCTGTTTCGCGGGGTGTTTCGGGAGCGGCGGCTGGCCTTGCTGGAGCCTTTGCTGGAATTGCTGTTGATGCCGTTGAGCTATCACTTGGGTGCGCTCCTGCTGGTTTTTGTGATTGGCTTGTGGCTGGCGCATTCTCCTCTGCTGACAGGGTATGGCCTGTTCGGGTTGGCGCTGGTGGCCGCGCATGTGGTGATTGCGATGCTGGTCGGTGGCGCCAGCCGGGAAGACTGGAAGACATTGCTGAGGGCGCCGTTCTATATGGCGTGGAAATTTGCCCGCTTGTCGTCGATCCTCAAGGCGGCGGGCAGAAACGCGGAATGGAAGCGAACCTCGCGGGGGGACTGAGCCATCCCGGCCAGCAGCCGGGATGAGTCGGGTTCAGGTTGCGTTGGCGCTTAAAACTGATACGTCA
>CAZTJP010000036.1:0-13405 GCA_964613895.1 uncultured Thiotrichales bacterium
ACCGATCAATTTCGAGCGACAGCATGTCCGGCACAAGGACGGGGTTCAGACCCCATATGTGGAACTGTCCACTGAAGCGGGGTAACTCCATTTTACCTTCAATCTGGGCACCGGGGCACTTCAGCGATCCACGTTGCGGCGGAAGGTGAACCGTGAGGAGCACGCCCAGGTACCGCGGGAGTTCATGCGGTGGGTGTGGGCGGGTGGGAAGCAATTGAAAGGGCTGATGAGACGGAGGCGTGCGGAAGCGGGGGCATATCAATCCTCCACTGACCAGAGCCTGGATCGTCAATACGGGGCATTATCGTGAATCTCTGTCGCTAGTTGTTTCAGCCGTTCCGAAATCTGGTTAAACCTGTTACCGCTTTTCAGCCATGACCCTGCTGTACCAACCCTTTTCTGGGCCGTAGCCTTTCGGAACGCATCCTTCGATTGCTGGCTCTCGTGAGCCGCATAGTTTCTTGCCGAGGATAATTTGTCCAATGCATCGCGATAGGCCTGTTTCGACACTGCCTGAACGAGATAGTGGTCATCCGGAAGATACTGTTTGAGCTTTTTGATAAGTCCACTGCGTCCTTTGAAGTCAAAGACACCGTTACCGATAATCAGGTATCGACAGACTTCGTCGGTAAGATGTTTCGGGAAGGAGAAGCCGGTTTTCTCAGATATTGTTGATGTATCGTTGTTCAGCGCACCAACCAGGGCGTCTAGCATCAATGTCTCGAAGGCGCGATATAGCCGGATAATGGCAAGCTCGTGACACCAGGACACATGCTTATCGCCAAGTTCTGACGTCGCGGACAGGAAGTCGAGTATCTCATCAACCTCTGTATTGAAGCGCTGTGCCGATGCTTTGATACTTTTCTTCCTCGGCATTGTATCAATCTCACGTCAGCTCGATATATCCAATCAACTCAGCTGAGTAGCTGCCATATCCAGAGGCCGCTCCCTTGTGCTTCAGCTCGCGCTGCAGCGTAGGTTCCACAATCTTGGCAAACATCATTAAGCGGTCTTCGGGAGAAAGCCGGGGGTTGGCGGGAACTTTATGAAAAGAGGCGTCGGCCGTATGCCCACAGAAGGTATTCGGGTTCCATCTCGCTTAACGGCCACTGGCTGAATAAATACGTGACGTTCTCTCTTGCTGGTCGATGTTTCAACCATCCATAGGGAAAGAAGAATCGTATCTCCCCGTTCACCTGCGACCAATATACCGAGCTCGTCAGGTGATAGACTACGCCATCGCCCCAGTTCCTCCTGTACCAACGGGTGGTCCAACCCCATCAAATCCAAGCCCTCTTCAGAAGTTGCCCTATCACGGTCCAAAGTAAATTGCGCGATCCGCTTGCCATCCGCATCTACAAGGTTGTAGGTGCTGCCATCTATTCTGATTAATTTACGATTTCTCTCCGCCATGGCGGCCTCAAAGAAACGAACCAGGCGATCCAGACTGGAGGAGATATCGGAGAAAGGTTTGTAGTCATCGAGGCTAAATCCTTCCAGATCCTGGAATAGATCGAAAACGACCTGGCGCGCCTCTCGTGAGTTGGCCAGGGCCGCGTCCAACTCCACCTGGGTGCGTTTCAACTCCGGATCGGAAAGTGCCTCCTGGTACAATCGGTCATAGTTGAGTCGCTCGGAGAGCTGACCAAGGATCTGAGCCCGAAGGTCTTCTGCGATATTGCCTTCGTTATCGACCTTTCCTACCGTCCGTGCAATTTCTGTCAGCTTCTCGTCCAGCAGAAGGAAGATGCGCCCCTCTATCGTGTCCGAAAGCACAAGGTTGTAGACCTGTGCCGTATGATTTTGCCCGTAGCGATGAATACGCCCGATTCGTTGCTCAATATCCATCGGGTTCCAGGGCAGATCGAAGTTGAAAAGGATTCGGGCAAACTGAAGATTGATACCCTCCCTTCCTGCAGCCGTTGTAATCAGAACGCGCGGACCATTCTTTTCCCGGAATCGGCGTTCTGCTGCCAACTTTGCCCCATGGTCTCCACCACGTAGTACAACCACGCCCTGACCTAGAAAGGTCTGCTCGATCTCGCGGGCGATCAAATCCACCGTACCAAGATAGGTGGCAAAGACCACAATCTTCTCATCGGGGTTTTGCCGCCATAGCGTTCCCAGCCCGTCAAGTAGCTTTTGGATTTTGGTTTCACGTTGCTCCGGAAAGAGCTTCAAAAGGTCCATGATGCGCAGGCGCTCTTCCGGAAGATGCAGATCGACGACAGCGGAAGCGGCCTCTTCGGCATGCGCAGCAGAGTATTCGCTGGCATAGGGATCCGAGGCAAGCTCGAGTGCCTCTTTATCCAATTTCTTGACCAGGCGGTATTTCAGATCTGCCAACACCCGATCGACCTCGCTGCACCCAATGCTGTCACGCGGGAGCTGGAATTCATCATGGATCAACTCCCGAGCCTCCTCCATCAATCGCTCCCTGCCTTCTATATCCAGCTCCTTGTCGCGCAATAACGCCTCATGAAGGGTCAGCATGAGTAAACGCCGCTTCAATGTACGCCGAACCGCAGCAAAGCTGGAGGCGGCAATCTTTTGAAAGATGGCCATCAGGAAACCGAGCGCCCGTCCTTGGCCTCCCTGGCGCTTGGCCAGGTCAAATTCATCCTGAAGATACTCCCGCAGCTTCTCGTAGAACCGGCGCTCGTCATCCCGCATGACAAAGGATTCGGTGTGTACCCAGCGGCGGGCGAAGAGTGGCGAGCCATCCGGCTTGCAAGCATCTGCCTTGGTACGCCGGAACATGACCGTATTCAGGCGATGCCGGTTCTCGACCATATCTTCAGGGCTGGAGAACAAGGTAGGGTTCAGTAGCTGAATCAGCATCCAGAACTGAAAATGGTTGCCCTGATGAGGAGTGGCGGAGAGCAGGAGGAGGTCGCGGGCGTGATCTTTCAAAGCTTCCGCGAGCTTGTAATTCTGGGTCTTGCGAACCTTATTCCCCGTTCGATAGGCGGTGAGGTGGTGTGCCTCATCGAACACCACCAGATCCCACCGTGGTGCTTCGAGCAGGCGCTTGATGCGGGCTGGGCGCTTCAAGGTATCGATGCTGGCAATCAGGCGATCGTGTTTGGCAAAGGCATTGGTCTTGCGGTCTGTAATATCGCCTTCGGAACCGAATACCTCAAAGTCCAGATTGAAGACCTCATTGAGCTCTCGGTGCCAATTGTTGAACAGTCCGGCTGGCACCACCATCAGTGCTCGGTTCAATTCCCCGCGGCTTGACAGCTCCCGCAGGATCAACGCCGTTTCGATCGTTTTCCCTAAGCCGACCTCATCGGCAATCAGGAAGCGGCGCGGTGAGGCGGTAGCAACACGATGGGTCAGTACTACCTGGTGGGGGAGCAGAGCGATCCGTGCCGATGTGAGCGCCGACGCGCTCTCGAGAATTGGCAGGGCATGGGCTTCATAACAGAGCCATGCCTTGCGACTGCGTTCTTCGCCGGCGGCAACATTGCGGAGGATGCGCTCTGTCCGGGAGATTTCACGATGGATGGAATTGATCGGTACGCGCCGTTCGCCAATCCCAAAAAAGGCCCGCAGATAACCGTCATGGGGTGCATCCAGCACCACACCCTGGCCAAACTCCGGGTGTATGATTCTTTCGCCAGGTTTCAGCGCCAGCGGAGCTTCCATCTGTACCGTCTCAGGTAATACGTAAGTGAAATAACCCTACCGGATCACGGACTTCGGAGAGCAATATCTCCTGAGGGTACTCGTTGGCCTCACCCCAGAGGATGCGGCCAAAATCCAGCGCGGTATCACGATGAGGTGGAGCGCAACGCCATCCAACTGCATCCGTTGCCGGGTTTATGACGATACGGTTTTTACCAGAAGGCAGCCAGAAAATTAGTGCGGCATCTGTCTCATAGAAAGATTGAAAGGATAGAATGGCGTTTTTAATTGCATCGCCCAGCCAAACTTCAGCTGCATCAGGTTCCAGCAGGTCGAGTACACCATCCAGTCCCGCAACGACGAGGGCATTATTTTCGTTGCTAGGCAAATCCTCAGGCCATTGGTCCACGTTCTTCAATAGCTGCCTGAGACTCCAGACTTCATTAGCTGAGCACACCTGCGCAAGTGCAGCATCACCCCAAATCCAGCTGATACCACGGCGCTGCCACACGGTGTCCTTGGTCTGCCTCATGCAGCTTCTCCTTTTTTAAGGCCTGCACGTATGGCAATTTCTTGTGCCAACTTTCTGAAATCCTCATAGCACTGCCGTACATTAGTCTGATGGGCTCCAATAGCACCATCGGCTGGCTTGAGGGCGAACATGGGTTTTCTGGCATCCATTGCAAGAGGCATCAAGCTGCGATAGTGCTTGATTCGTGCAATCTGCATGGGGTCTCGCTCAGAAGGCCTTGGGTCAGGCAATCTTTCTCCCATAACAGCTTCCCGATACACCTCGGGTATTCGCTCCTGCCATCGTGCATAAGCTTTTGTAGGCCTCCCTAAACGTTCTGCATGCTGCATCAGCACATAGCCAATTGGATTCATGCTGCCTTGCGGCAATGGAAAATTTGGCAGAGAAGATCGTTGACAAGAGTCTTTCCAAGTAGATCGCCAGTTTCTTAGTACCGGGCCGAGGTTTTTGAGCCCTTGTAACGAAAATAAATCTGGGGCTACAGGTACTACCACATGGCTTGCTGAGATCAAGGCTGCGCGATTGATGGCGCCCAAATTCGGACCTACATCGATCAGTACCAGATCAGCAGAACATCGTTCTGCTGCTTCTTTGATAACCCGCCAAAAAGCGGTGGTTACACGGAATGCTCTCTCTCTACCTTCAAGACAACGGGGCCATTCGGTGGATAGGTCATCCTCAATGCGCGCCAGCGCGAGATCGCCAACCAATAAGCCGACACGATCCGCAATCTCTTCTACATGGGCTTCCCCAACATCACCAACACCACCAAAAAGGGGTTGAATCGCCCCAAACACTGTCTCTGGGTGATCGTCATCTGGCCACAAGGCCTCCAGCCGCTCCTCCCCAAGCGTCATAATAGACAGGTTGGCCTGTGGATCCAGATCAGCGGCTAGAACCTTGTATCCTAGCTCACCAAACATCCATGCCAAGTGGTAAACCAATGACGTCTTCCCGACGCCGCCCTTGTTGTTGAAGAAGGCAATGCTGATCATCTGGCACTCTCCACGATGGCAGCGACAAAGCCTTGCTGAACATCAAAGTGCAACCGTTCCCCTAAAGCCTTTCTTGCTAGCGCAATACCCGCGCCGAATCGCTGCACAAACCCGAGCGCGCGTAGAGCCTCGGCTAGGTTAGGATTGCGATAGTCTGTAACACCTGGCTGTCCAAAATTCTCTGGCGTGACTGCGCCATACGGACCACCTGGATTATGTATCTCGATGCGGTCATCGAACCAGTACACCCGAACCGGGGAGTGTGTTGCCTCGTAACTACGATGCATGTGGGCATTACGAACCAGTTGCCTCAACGCATCCATTGGGTAAGCGGTTGCTCGCTCCTCCCTTTCTACATCGGTGAAGCGAACAGCTTGAACATTATGCGCTTCCATCTTCTCTTCAACCCAACGGATCTGATCGACCACGGTACCATGGATTACTGCTTCATCCAGGATGGGATCAGATAGTTCACGACCCTGTATACGTAGGAACTGCGTGTAGCATCCCGGCAACCAGTCAACAGGACTTCTCCCAATCACCAACAGCCCAAGAACTGTTGGTGTGGGGTCCTCATCACTGGCAATCATCTTGGTTGCAGCAAGACGCTCTAGTGGAGATCGCTCATTTGCTGCTAGCACATCGGGAGCAACCAGTGCAGGCAAATATTCCTGTTCGAAACGCAACTGGTCCATGTCTTCCAATGAAGATGGGGGTACCGGCTGAACATCAAATGGGCGATCATGATGACGACGTTTTTCGTTCAGGATGCGCTCGTCCTGGGCGCTGGCCAACCCTCGCCTGGGTCCCCAACGTACATGAATGCGACCCTTGAAACGCACCGGTGGTGTATCGCTGGGCCAGACGGTAATGACCGCAAGGTCGTGGTTCTGTAAACGGCGTTTCTCAACCAGCAGTGTTGGTGGGGGTGCGATTTGGCCATCGGTCTTGATATCGGCCAATTGGCGTAGCAGTTCATCGGTTACGTCCAGATCTACCGGATTTCCGTCATCATCAGCACCAATAAAGATAACTCCGGGTGTACCATGCCCTGGCAGGTCATTGGCAAAAGCACAAACGGCTTCTCGTACCGTGCGAGGTGCATTACCGGAAAAAGACTGCTTGCGCTCAACACGATCAGATTCGAGATCCTGCATCATTGCCAGCAATTCATTGTCGGTATAGGGATTCATTGTTCCCCCTCCAAGAACAGCGCCATTTGCTGTACCTGTTGCTGATGGCTGGCGGCCCAGTTGTTATAGATGGTTAGGGCGCGGGAGGCGGCGTTGCGCGTTGGTTGATCGGCGCCCCTCTTCTTGAACCACTCCAGCAGTGGCTTCAATGCCGGGTGGGGCTTGAAGTTCTGATTTTTGAGGGTGTCGGCGGCGTTGATGCCGCTGCCGTCGAAGCAGGCGCCAATGAGGACCAGGGCCTGATCCAGGTCGGCGGTCAGTTTGCGGCGGTGGCGGCCCTGCCAATCACGGGCGAAGTCCAGTGGCGAGACCAGCGTGAAGACCTTTTTCTTTTCGCTGCACCAGCCGCGCTGTTCGAATTCATCGGGCGCGATGCCGGAACCGCGCAGGAATTTCTGCATCTGGTCACGCGCTACCTCGGTCTTGCCATCGAAGATGCGCAGGAACTGCCGGCTGATGGGCTCGGCGCTGACCGGTGGTGGCTCCTGGGTGCGGTTGGCGTCTTCATCGATGAGCTGGTTGATGCCCACCAGCGCGTCCTTGACGGTGATGGCACGGCCTTCGTCCACATAGACCTTGCCATAGTGGCGGGAGAAATACTCCAGCGCCTTGCCGCGGCGGATCACCTGCAGGTCCGCGGCCGGCAAGCCTTCCTTGGCGTGATTCTCCAACATCTCCTGAAGCTGACGCACGTCGGCGAGCACCTCGCGGCGCATGCGGCCCCAGCTCACCGGCTTGGGCTCTTCGGTGCGCTTGCGGCAGACATGGATGATGTCGTATTCGATCTTCTTGGAGCCGAATTCGCCTTCACCCTTGGTTTCATCGGAGCGGATGGGATAGGTCGCCTCCAGATAGAAGCCGGCATCGAAGAGGGATTCCAGCACCGCGACCCAGGGCTCGTCCTCGCTGTGGTGGAAGGTAAAGGCCAGCAGACCACCGGGCTTGAGGATGCGCCGCGCCTCGCGCCAGCATTCGGTCAGCAGGCGCTGATAGAAGCCATCCGGGTCTTCCGGCTCGCGGGCCCGGTTGGCGACGGCCTCCAGGGATTTGGGCGTGTACTCGGCCGAGAAGTAGTCGGGGTATTTGTCCTTGAGCACCAGCCGCAACCAGACATAGAAGAAATCGGCCAGTTCCGAGTAGTGCAGCAGCCCCCCAAAGGGCGGGTCGGTAATGACAAGATCTACAGAGTTGTCTGGGATGTGTGTTAAATCTGTCGATGAACAGCATTCAACTGCCGCTTCTGTAACCGGGGGATCATTGATAACAACTTTCTCGGATTTTCCGGAAACCTTACCTTTAAGTTCTGGGTTCTGCGTAGTTAATCGTTGGTTATTTGCTAGTTCCCATGGATTGTCTCTCCAGATAATGGCATCTTGAAGAGATTCTGCGGACGAACGCCAGTTTCCACGGCCTAAATGAGAAAAAATACTGTTCTCTACTAGGGTAGATTTAGGGTGAAAGTTGGCATTACTCAAACTCGGTGCAACACAGTCTTGTTGAATATCCCAAAAACATAGCATGTTCTGATGTTGCAAATATCTATGAAAAGCCCCCAGAACATATTCTCGCACGCTCCAATCGTATTCACCAACCGTGCAAATAGCTTTGAGTATTTGTGCGTGGACGAGTAGTTGTCTTGGGTTGAACATTGTCCACCAATGGGTAAATCCATGTCCCTTACGAATATCCCCATTGGCAATACCAGTCATAAAACCATAGGGAATCATCGATTTTGGCCAGTAATCAGCTAAGTCTCCATCCTTGCGCTCTTCCCACTCCTTAAGCGCAGCGTTGTATTGCCGTGCGCAGATTTCGTTAAAAGGAGAAAAAAAACGTCCCCGATAAGGTGCGCCTTGTTGGTTTCGTAATGGTGAATATCCTTGAATTGCATAACCGGCCACCGGCCCTGTTTTTCCGCTGACCTTTACAGTTTCCAGCACATCCTGGACCGTGCCGCAGGCCGCACAGGCGTAATTGGACTTCTTGGGTACGGTGCCGCCTGCCTTGCCGGTCTTAAAGGTCACACCGGTCTCCGGACAGATTACCTCCTCGGGCAGGTCGCCACGCACCTCCAGCAGGCGGATGGTAGAGGCCCGCTTCAGGTTCCAACGGGCCGTGGATTCCGCATCGTCCTGCGCTGAACCGCCATAGGGTTGCCCCTGCTCGTCCACCTTGGGCGCACCCTTGAGCCAGTCGGGATGCACCAGCAGGCTGAGCTTGACCTTCTTGTTCTTCCCCTTGCCCAAGTTGACCACCTCAGCATGGCCGCAATGGGGGCAAACGGCGCCGCGTTTGGGGTCGATGATACTGTAGGGTTTTTCATCCGGGGCGACATAGAGCGGCACATCCGGCGCCATGCGCGCCTCGGCGGCTTCCACATCGAAGGATTCGCCACACTGGCTGCAGGTATGCGGCCAATGCTTGACGCTGATGGTCTTCACCGCCATCACCGGGCTGGTCATGATGGGGGTGCGATGGCCGCAGCCCGTGACGGCACAAGGGCCGTGTTTGGCCCAGAAGGTGTAGATGATCTCGGGGCCTTCGTAGCGGTAGTGCTTGCGCTCATCCCGGGGGATGGCCAGCGGGTCGAAATCGGGCCCCATGACCTTGCCGGTACGGGTATCGGTCCAGGTGCCTTTCTCGCCATTGGGCCCATCGCAATAGTAGTAGGGAATGATCTGCGGCTTGACCTCGGCCTCGATGTCGGCCAGCAGTCGCTTGACCTCGTCCAGATCCACATCGGCCAGCTCCTGCTTGACCACGAACCAGGCGACCGGGTTCAGATCGTTGCCTATCATCTGCATGCCGAGACGGGAGCCCTCCACCAGGGTGGTGCCTCCGCCCATGAAGATGTCCGCCACCTTGAGGTGCTTGAAAGCGCCTTTCTTCTGGTGATTGGCGTAGTAGCTGTCCCACACCAGCTTGGCGGCGTGCGAGGTATCCTCGGGAGCCTTGGTTGCTGCAGCAATTAGCATAGAGCGGAATACACTAGATGGGCGCCGGGCCCACCACTTGCTCATGGTATAAATTGGTTTCCGACCAGCACCTGATGAACTTTCGACTTTAGCAAGCTCATTTATAGGTAATATTGGGAAATCTAATTCCAAGCAAACTTTCGGACGATTCGGGTCACTGAAGTCGGTCGATTCTAGTCTTATCGCCTTGCCGGCCTTAACGGCCCTGGCGACTTCCTGGGCAAGGAGTTCTTTTTTGGTTGCCATCTACTATCTGGTCCCTATTGCGTGATTGTTAGTTCTACGAAGGGCGAAAGCACTTCGAGCAGGGAAAGCCCACCATGCGTCAAGGTGGGATATCCACCCTGGCTTTTCCATTTGCGACGCCCGACCGCCAGCCGATAAGTGCCGTGCGGGGTATCCAGCTGCAGGACGACAGGGGGCACAAAGGGGCCGGTATCCCCGCTTCCGGACTTGGAGCGTCCGCTGGAGAAGGTCTGCTTGAGAAACTGTGCGACTTCCCCATCCGCATCCGGAAAGTAGCCGGTGGCGGCATAGCCGTGGTCCGAGGTGATGATCAGACGTCGGCCATTTGCCAGGCGTTTGACGAATGCCCAGAAGTCATCACTGGTGAGCTGCTCGGCGGCGTCGCGGACCAGGACATCCAGTCCCTGACCCGCGCCTGCGGCATCGTGCACCTTACTGTCCGGCCAGTGGTGCCAGAATATCCAGTTGGGTGAGGCATCGATCAGATTCGTGCACTCCTGCCACGGCATATCGACGCATTCAGTGCGGGCGGGCTGAAGCTTGTGCGAGGTGCCGCCGCCGTTGTTCTGCAGTTGGCTACGACTGGAAAAACCCAAGGCCTGTGCGAATTCGTTGGTTTCGCCCGGTATTTCGGAGGCCGTGGCCGTGGCCTGGTGAATGGTGAGACCGTGCTGTTCGGCGCCTTGGAGCAGCCAGGGCAGCTCTCGCAGGGAGAGACCATCGAGGATGAGGATGGCCTTCTGGCTATAGGGCTCGTTCCACCAACGTATCAGACGGTCGGAGGTGCGCTCAACGGCATTGGTGAAGTCTTCCCAGAGATCCCAACCGCTGGAGGCAAGGAAGTTGTCCAGATTGCCGATCTCCCGGTCTCTCTTGGTGACGGCACTGGTCGCCTTGTTGACCTCCAATGGTGCAGAAGCAATATCCAGCGCTTGATCGATGATGCCCTGCCAGGCTTCACCGGCTGGGGATGTCGTGAGCTGGTGGATGAGACTGGCAGTAAGCGCCATCACTCTTCCTCCTTCTCGAGGCTCAGCTCGAATGTCATGCCGTCAGGCAGTCTCTTGAGCAGCTCTTTGAGCTGCGCGCCGGTGGCGGCCGACACCTTGACGGTGACCTCCGCGACAGGTGTAGCCGGGCCAATGCCCCAGCTTTCCAGTTTGCCGATGAGGTTCAATGGTGAAGTGGGTGGGTTGTGCAGTGTGACACGTGGTTTGCCCCCACCTGTTCCGGGGCCAAAGATTCCACCACCGGGTGGTGTTCCTGGCTCACCCGGCTCGGTTGGTGTCCCAGGCTGGACGGGGGGTTCGGCAACGGCACCCGGTTCAGCTGGCGGTTGTATCGGAGGTGGGGTTGTCCCTCCGGTTGCGGGGACCGCTGAAGGCTCCAGCAGGAAGACTTCGTCTAGTTGCCGACCCGTGTAGGGGAGCTTGGGGCGCAGTCGTCTCCAGGCCGTCTCTACATCCTCTCCAGGCTGTGCCTGCAAGTATTCGAGGCCGCGGTTGTTTATGGCAATTTTGCCTCTCGCACAGAGCTGCAGGATCTTTTCCTTCATGGCCGTTTCGCCCAGCCAGGGAATGCACTCCTGGCCGGCGGGGCGGGGCTCCTGGAGTTCGCGCAGCAATTTACCCAAAGAGGCGTTTTCCCGTGCCGCTTCCAGGACCAGATCTTCAAAGTCCTCCGGCACGAACAGGTCATTAGCGAGGGCCTCTTCAATGGCTTCCGGAATCTGGGCGCCCTGTTTTTTCAGATGCTCGACGCTGAATTCACACTGGCTTGGGTCGCTGAAATTCCAGCGGTAAAGGACGGCGAATCGGTCGTAGCGGCTCTTCAGGATGTCACGGAGTTCCTTTTCATACTTGTGGTGAAGCTTACGGTACTCAGGGTTCTGTCCACTCCATTCCTGAGCCTTGAGAATGGCCCTGGCAAGGATTAGCAGATCACGGTCCTGAAAGGCATTGGTGGACCCTGATCTGGGCAGGAGAAAACGCACCGTATTGCGGCATTTTTGCAGGTGATCCTTCAGCCATTTCCCGAGGTCCGCATTCAGATTTTCGGGCTCTTCGGGAAGCACCAGGATTGGAAGGCGGTTATCCCAATGCTCCGGCTGTTCGGATTCGTCCAGTGGGGACCACGGGTCGGTTGCCCAGGACTTTGGCAGCGCGATCACGCGAAAATTCTTGGCAACCTCCTCCGATCCGCCGATGACATAGCGGATTTCCCTGGCGAGTTGTTCAAGATCCGAGCCGTTGGTGAACAGCTTGTCGTTCCGTGCACTGGCCATCAGCTTGGCCTGGGGGTTTTCCTCCTCCCTGAAGACCAGGCGGGCCCCATCCTGGTGGATGTTGAAGCTGTTTTCGATGATGGTGGCAAGTTCCACTTGGAAGGCATTGTCGTCAATCGCCTTGTCGCGGGTAATATCCACCTGCAGGACGGGGGGCTCAGCACCGGCCATGTTGGCAACGGCAATGGATCGCAGCCAGAGTGCCCCAATAATCTCCTGCAAGTGGGGTACGGATGTAGCGTGGTCGGGAACCGCCTCCATCACCGAGGTGATGTTACGAAGTGCCTTCTCACGGAGAGTTCGATGCTGCTGGTTGGCCACAGAGTCCAGTAGTGCACCAATGCCAGAAGCATCATCATCCAGCCGGAAATCAGCAGCCGTGAGGATGGGATTGTTCTTGCCACGAGCCTTATACAGATTGGCCAGGATTCGGATCAGATCGCGCGTTTCCTGGGCGTCTGTGGCAACAAGTACCTGGTCCTCAAGCAGCTGCAGCAGGTGCGGTGCGTAGGGCCAGGCTTCAAGGAAATCCTTGCGCCTGCGTTCCTGATCGGCCGGCGGAATACCCAAGAGGCGGAAATATTCCGAAATGTGAGTAGTAATCAGGTTCTCGATGTCCTGATCATTGAGCTGCAAGCGGTTTTCGAACAGGCGATGCAGCAACATGCGGCGGCGGTCCTGTTGGATGCGCTCCGGGCTGCCACCAGCCTTAAAGTCGATCTGGATCGGGTTGACACGGTGGATCTGCTGGTAGGCATCGGTGTCACCATTTCGCACGGATACCGCCAGAACGAGCAGCTCCGGATGCTCCTTGGCAATTTCCGAGAGGATTTGAATGAAGTTGAAGGCCCAGTTCTTCCATGGGTATTGCTTGGTGTTCGTGAGCCCGTCGTACCATGTCTGGAATTCATCCAGCAGCAGCATGGTGGGGGTGTGCTGCAGCAATTCCAGGATGAGCTCATCCGAGGGAATATCGGTCTTTGCTGCCCCCATGCCTTCCCACTTGCCTTTAATGTAAGTGCCGTGGGGGTGCCGCTCGAATAACAGATCCCAGAGGAACTTGTAGCGCTGCCGATGTAGACTCTCACCGATGACAAACATCTGCTGGTCACGGAGCGCGATCTGCGCAATTTCCGGCTGGCCCAGGGTTGCTGCCCAGGAATCCAGCCATGCTCGAGTCGATGCGGGGTCATTCAAGGCGTGGTAGAGTGCTGCCATGAGGTGCGACTTACCAAGACCACGCTCACCGATAATGACAATGGGTCGTCCCTGGTTGGGGCCGATGGCTTCTATGCCTTTGAGGAGGTCATGGGTCGGGTAGGTGATCTCGAGGAACTGCTGGGCAGCAATCTGGGTTGCGCCGGTCTTGCGGGCATTGGACAGCTCAATCGCTGTTCCCTTAAGGCGCTTGCCTCGGAATTCTTCTCGTAACGTCAACCCAAGCATTATTTTCGCTCCTCCTCTTTGGGTCGATGGCCAGTCGACCCCTTATCGTTCTGGTTACCTTCCAGCGCCTCTATAGACTGCTGCTTGATCCAGCTGTCGATGTC